>JAKSBB010000648.1 GCA_022361315.1 Desulfobacterales bacterium | reverse complement strand
TCTTCCCAAACCGACCGGTTGTGTATAGCAAAAACTTGATCCCAAGTTTTTCTGTTTAGTTGTAAAGGCCCTGTTTGAAAAAACAGGGCCTTTATAGTCTTTAAACCCAGCGGAGAATCCGATTTGATCGACGATACCAATAAAAAGATTCTAAACAGTATTCAGGTTGATTTCCCCATCCATCCCAGGCCTTACAAGGTCATTGGCGAACGTCTGGGACTCACCGAAGCAGAAACCATCCGGCGCATCCGCGAACTAAAAGACGAATTTATCATCCGCAGGATCGGGGGCAATTTCAGCCCGGATCGTCTGGGATACCATTCCACCCTCTGCGCCGCCGAAGTTCCCGAAGACAAGATCGACCTGTTCAAAGAGGTGGTCAACGCCTATCCGGGGGTTACCCATAACTATCGCAGGGACCATAAGTTCAACGTCTGGTTTACCTTTATCGCCCCGTCCACGGAGATTATTGCCGAAAACCTGGAAACCATCGCCAGGAAAACCGGTGTGACCACCATTCTCAATCTACCGGCCACCCACGTCTTTAAGATTTCCGCCAATTTCAAGGTGTAATGATACGGGCTGCCCTGGTTATTCAGCATTGCCCGGCAGGGGACTTTGAGGGAAACCTGTCCCATACCCTTGCGCGGGTTGAAGAAGCAGCAGACCTGGGCGCCGATTTTATCGTTTTTCCCGAGATGAACCTCACCGGATACGCAGCCGGTGAAAAGGGGCGCAGCATCGCCGTTTCTCTCAGGTCTGAATGGACGGATCGTATCTCTGCTGTTGCCAGATCCCGGAACGTTACTATTCTCGCCGGGCTCGTGGAAAAAGGCGAGTCTGAACGCATATTTGCCACGCACCTGGTATTCTTTCCCGACGCACCTCCGGACCGCTACAGAAAACTTCACCTTTCCCCGTTTGAAGCCCCCTATTTTGCGCCGGGGAACCGCGTTCCGGTATACGAAGCTTCCGGTATCCGTTTTGGCATCCAACTCTGTTACGATGCCCATTTCCCCGAACTATCCACAGCCATGGCGCTAAAGCAAGCAGATGTGGTCTTTATCCCCCATGCTTCGCCCAGAGGCAGCTCAGAGGACAAGTTCAACTCATGGATGCGTCATCTTACCGCAAGGGCCTTTGATAACGGCATGTACGTGGCAGCGGTGAATCAGACCGGAATGAACGGCGGCGGCCTGGAGTTTCCCGGGCTGGCGCTTTGTATCGGTCCGGACGGGAATCTGGCTTCAAAAAAAACGGACGGCTGTGAAGCCGTCCATATGGTGGAAATTGACCGGGATGCCCTGGAACGGGTCCGGTCTCATAAAATGCGGTATTTTCTGCCCAATCGACGACCGGGCCTGATCGAATAAGCCTTATCCTTTGGTTTTTTATTCTCGGATTAAAGACTTCCTGTTCTGGATATAGGCATTTCTCAGTGCCACATAAGGATCCAGAGAGGCTTCTTTGAGCGCCTCATAGTCCCCGATCCTGAAGGATATCTTATTTACCTGATCTAAGCCTTCAAGCCCCCAGGCTAGCTCCCAGGGTTCCACGTAGTTGAGCGGATTGGCAAAACTGTCCCCTACCCGTCCCACGGTGTCCCTGAGGGTGGAAGGGCCAAGCAGTGGGAGTACCAGATAAAATCCGTCACCGATGCCGTATACCCCAAGGGTCTGTCCAAGATCCTCATCCGGCAGGTCCATGTCCATATGCCGCTGGGCAAAATCGTAAAATCCGAGCACACCCACGGTGGTGTTCACCACAAAGGCACCGACTTCATTAACCGCCCGGTCTCCTTTACCCTGGAGAATATTATTGGCAAAGCGGATGGGGAACATAAGGTTGTTGAAAAAGTTGCTGATGCCTTTACGGGCTACGGTGGGTACCACGGCTTTATAGCCCTGTGCCACAGGTTTCAGCGCGTAGAAGTAAAGCACATCGTTTACCGAGAACATGGCATAGTTGAAGTAATAGAGCGGGTCGGCCACCATCTGGGTGTCTTCTCCCTCGGTGTCATACTCTGCAAACAGGTCCTCGTCATCTGACAGGTCTTCTTCGGTCAGGACGTCATCCGTAGCTGCTGAGGGGGCTGTAGATTCGGACCCGGGCGTCTCAGTGGCACCCTTTTCCGTCTCCCCGGTAAATCCGTTAACAGGAGAAAAACAGACAAGTGCACATCCCACCAGCAATACCGCAATCAGTTGTTTCATTATTCAACCTTTTCCTTTAATTGGGTGATGATGTCTTCAGGGGTCAGGGACACCTGCTGGCGGTACTGCTCTCGGTAGTTTGCCGCCATGGACACGCCTTCGATTTTAATGTCGTATATTTTCCAGGGGGAATTGTCCCGCATAATCATTCTGTAGACGATGGGAACCTGGGTGTCCCCCCGTACAAGTTCTGTGAAAATATCGGTTCTGAATATTTTCTTCTTCGGCTTCAGGGGGCGGTTGCTCAGGTAATTGATGCTGATGTTATCCACATCCTGGCCGGCCAGTTTGGGAAAGTAAGTTTGGGAGATGAGTTTGGAAAAATAGGTTTTGAAATCCTCGCGCTGCCGGGGGGTGAATTTTCTGTACTTGGGGCCCAGTGCCAGCATTGAGAAGGTTTTGAAATCAAAGATCTCGAGCCCCTTATTATAGAGTGTTTTTTCCTGGGCAGGGGGATCGGCGATCAGTTCAGGATCCCTGACGATCACAAGAACCTCGTCCACCAGTTTTTTTAGATAGGTTTCCGCCTGGGCTGCTTTTTCCTTGGCATCGTCTTCAATGCTTGCAAAGACGGAAAGCGGAGCCATTGTAAAGATGAACAAACAACATAAAAAGGCAAGGGTGACCGGGAGGCTTACTCTAAATCTCATCATTTTTCCTAATTTGGGATTCCTAAATTGGGGTTTCGGTTCAGGTTCCTTCCTGGGTGAAAATAAATTTTCTGATCAGGGACTCAATGTCAAGTGAGGATTCGGTGTTATAAATTTCATCTCCGTCCTCAAGCTGAATATCTGCACCACCGGGCAGAATGGCAATATATTTTTCGCCTATTATACCAGATGTTTTTACCGAGGCAATACTATCTTCGGAGATTTCTATGGTGTTGTTGATGTTTAAAACCACCCGTGCCACAAGACGTTCCCTGTCAATGGCAATCTGTGCCACATTACCGATCTCAACACCTGCCATTTCCACCCTGGCCCCGTTTTTCAGACCGGAGGCAGACGAAAAATACCCATGGATCGCATATTGGTCTCCGGGAAATATGCTGGATTTGCCAATCACCAGAATCAGATACGCCGTGCATATCAACCCAATGAGAACAAAAATGCCAACGTAAAGTTCAATGTTTTTTTTCTTCATAAGTTGTCCTTCTCTTTATCTGTACCGGCGCGTTACACTGAAGTGTTGTCAGAGGTGAATTTCAGAGTGCCGGGGGTTCTTTTCCGTTGATAAAGGCATTTACGATTTCAGAATGGGAGCCGAGGATTTCTTCGGTGCTCCCTTCAAATATAATTTTGCCCTGGTCCAGCATGGCAACATGCTGGGTGATGTGAAAAATTTCGGGAATATCATGGCTGACAATAACTGCCGTAAACCCGAACTGTTCCTGGTAATCGGCGATCATCCGGTGAATATTGTTTCGCCGTACAGGATCAAGACCGGTGGTGGGTTCATCAAAAAGCACTGCTTTGGGTTCCGTAATCAGTGCCCGGGCCAGAGCGACCCGTTTACGCATCCCTCCCGACAATTGAGAGGGGTATTTGTGCCCGGTTTCCTCCAGGCCGAGAACGGACATTTTCTCTTCTACCCTGTCCTGAATTTCCCGGCGGGGAAATTGTTTTTTTTCAGTCAGCGGCAGTGCGATATTTTCAGACACCGATAAGAAATCGAACAGGGCGTTATCCTGAAACATATAGGATATGTCACGGTGAAAGTTGTGCTTTGCCTTGCGGCCCAGTCGATCCAGGGGCTGCCCCTTATACAGCAATTGACCCGCGTCCTGGTGAAGCAGGCCGATGATATGCTTGAGCAGAACGGATTTGCCGGTGCCGGAGCGCCCGATAACGGCGGTAATCTCTCCCTGGTATATGGACAGATTTACTCCGCTGAGTACGGCATTACTGCCAAAACATTTATGGATGTCTATAAATTCAATCAGGGGCGTTGCCATGGTTACACCAGAAAAAAGGTAATGATATAGTCGGAGATAAGAATCATGATACACGAATTCACCACGGCGTTGGTGGTGGCAAGCGATACGCCTTTAGCACCCTGCCCCTGCCCGGCCTTGTGGGCATAATACCCCCGGTAGCAGCAAATGGTAGTAACAATCACAGAAAAAACCACGGATTTTAGATAGCCGCCGTTGATATCCGCCATACTGATGCTGGCGATGACTTTATCCATATACACCGAGGGGCTGATTCCAAGCATAAGTGAACCGGTCAGGTAACCGCCGAAAACGCCAACAATATCAAACAGGGACGTCAGCAACGGGTATGATATCAGGGCAGCCACGAGCCGCGGACTGAAGGTGAAGCGAACCGGTTCAATCTCCAGGGTTTTTAGTGCGTCAATCTGCTCAGACATCCGCATGCCGCCGATTTCCGCTGCCATGGCAGATCCGGCCCGGGCCGC
>JAKSBB010000279.1 GCA_022361315.1 Desulfobacterales bacterium | reverse complement strand
GATGATCTCAAGGATGCCATGGCAAAAATCGGTGTCCAGGGAATGACTGTAACTGAAGTGAAGGGGTATGGCCGTCAGAAGGGGCACAAGGAGATCTACCGCGGTGCGGAGTATGAGGTGGATTTTGTGGCCAAGGTGAAAGTGGAAATCGTGGTGGATTCTGACATAGTGGACAAGGTTGTCGGGGCGATTACGGACAGTGTGAAAACCGGGAAAATCGGCGACGGTAAGATATTTATCATTCCGTTGGATGAAGTCTGCCGGATTCGGACCGGGGAAAAGGGTAAAGAAGCGATTTAGGGGGCGACATGACATATTTATATCCGGAAAATACAAAAATGAAACTGAGGGGTTCAATGTTGAAAACGAGTTTGCTGGGACTGATTGTTGGTATTGTGGGGCTGCCGGGATTGTTGTGGGCCGGGGATGCGGCTGTAACCGGGGCATCCGCCACCTATGTGGTAAATAATACATGGATGCTGGTTGCCACCTTTTTGGTGTTTATTATGCATCTGGGCTTTGCCTGTCTTGAAGCCGGTCTGACCCGGTCTAAGAATACGGTCAACATTCTGTTTAAAAATACAGCCATTATTGCCATCGGCCTTTTGACCTATGCGATCGTGGGCTTCAACCTCATGTATCCCGGTGACTTTGGTGGTTTCTTCGGGTTTGCCGGCTTCGGCATCGGTGTGAGTCCTGAAAATATGATGGTAACAGGCAGTGATGGTGTGGGCATCTACACCTATTGGACCGACTTCATCTTCCAGGCCATGTTTGCCGCCACTGCGGCCACCATCGTATCCGGTGCGGTGGCCGAGCGGATCAAGCTGCACAGCTTTCTGATTTTCTCAACCATCTACGTGGCCATTATCTATCCGTGGGTAGGCTCCTGGAAGTGGGGCGGCGGCTGGCTGGATGCCAAAGGGTTCTATGACTTTGCAGGCTCCACCCTGGTGCATTCCGTGGGCGGATGGGCAGCCCTGGCAGGTATTATTGTACTTGGGCCGCGTCTGGGTAAATACGTAGGGGGGAGAATCAAACCCATCTTCGGTCACAGTATGCCCCTGGCAGCCATCGGTGTATTCCTCCTGTGGCTGGGTTGGTTCGGATTCAACGGCGGCTCCGTGCTGTCTGCAGATCCCGCAGCGGTTTCCTTTGTCTTTGTCACCACCTCGCTGGCAGCCGCAGCCGGTATTGTCGGTGCCATGATTCTCTCCTGGTTTCTGCAGAAGAAACCGGATCTTTCCATGGCCCTCAACGGTTCTCTGGCCGGTCTGGTTGGCATCACCGCCGGTGCGGACGTGGTCAGCGTGATGAGTTCCATCGTCATCGGGTTTATCGCCGGTATGTTGGTCGTCGTATCCGTCATGGGATTTGACCGTATCAAGATTGACGATCCTGTGGGTGCCTTGTCCGTACATCTGATCTGTGGTATCTGGGGAACACTTGCCGTGGGTATCTTCAGTTCAGCACACTCTTTCGGTGTTCAGCTGCTCGGTGTCGTAGCCTACGCAGTTCCCTGTTTCTTCGGCTCGCTGATACTCTTTGTTATCCTCAAGGCAACCCTTGGTATCCGAGTGGATGAAGAAGAGGAAATGGGCGGTCTGGATGTTGGCGAACACGGCATGCTGGCTTACGGTGACTTTGAAGTGAAGAGTGGTATATAACCCGTATAAGCTAAAATAAACAAATCTACGGCCCGGCAGGCAGTCACTGCTTACCGGGCCGTTTTATATTGCCGGGGCAACCCCCGGTGCCGCAAAATGCAGCACCGGGGGACACACACCCCTTCTCCTGCGGCCTTACGGGCCGCGGGGCGGGAATTCTTATTTCAGGAAGGTATCTCCGGGTTTAACATCTTCCTCCTTGAATCTTGCGTAGCGCAGGGGATTCTCCTTGTTGTCCATTTTGCCGGTGGCAAGGTCGGCCACCCGCTTGCCGGCTTCAGGGGACATCATCACCCCGCACCAGTATCCGCAGTTCAGATGGAAACCTTCGATTTCTTCGCTGGGGCCGATGGCGGGTTTTTCATCCGGAGTGTAGACGTAAAATCCGGCTGAGACGTTGACATCCTCAGCTTTCAGATTCTCGGATACCCCTTCGAAAAACGGGTTAAGCCGGGAGTTACGGTAAATGGATTCTGCGGCAAAATCCCAGTCTGTGGGCGGTTCGTCCGTTGGAGAGGTGACGGGTTCATCCGGGTCGACCCAGGCGCAGAGCAGGCCGCCGGTTTCCGGGCGCCAGTAGGCATGGTTCAACAGATCGATGGTGAAGGGGGCATCCTTGGGCAGGTCCCCGTGATCTGTTTTGATGAAGGCTTTCTGGCGGCGGACGGTTCTGAAGGGCATGTCAAGCCCGGCCATTTTACCGATTTCCTTGGCATAGGGGCCGGCGCAGTTGACCACCAGACGGGTGGAAATGGTTCCCTTGTCCGTGATCACGGCGCTGATCCCCTTGCCGTCTGTTTCGATGTCCACCGCTTTGGTTTTCATGAAAAAGGTGGCGTCGTCCGCCCCCTTTGCAAAGCCGTAAGTGGCTTCGTGGGTGGAGAGCCAGCCGTCCCGGTTGTTAAAGCTGGCGGCCACCGCTTCCGGGGCCAGGAAGGGAAATCTTTTATGGAGATCGTCTCCCTGGATCAGTTCGGATCCTTTAACCCCGCAGTGTTCGTAATCTGCAATTGCCTTTTCAAGATCAGGGATCTGGGAGGTTTCATCCGTGACAAAGAGGTAGCCCCGCTGGGTGAGGTGGATGTCAATATCGGACCGGCCGATGACCGCGTTGAAATTTTCAAACATCTCCACCGAGGGCAGGGCGATGTCGGCCATGGCCTGCTCGGTGAACTGGGTGCGGAAGCATTCGGCGCTGACTGTCGTGGTGAGGCTGGACAGGCCGTCACGTTTTTCCAAAAGGATGGTTTTCATTCCTGCTTTGGAAAGCCAGAAGGCTGTGGCCGTTCCGACGATCCCACCGCCGATGACCACCGCATCAGCGGTGATGGTGCCAAAATCGCTTGGGGTCTGAATATCACTCATGATGTGTCTCCTTTTTTTGTATATCCTCATGTTTACCGGCAGGCGGCTTTTTAACGGCGGACGGATTCCATGTATGCGTCAAGCGCTTTTCGGAGGGCGGCGTCCATATCAGGGGCTTCGTAGGATTTAAGCAGTTCCTTGTATTTGGCACTGGCACGCTCTTCAATGGATACGGAACCTTTGGATGTCCAGGCGTCAAAGTTGTCCTTTTCTTCCAACATGGGGGCGTAAATTTCCTGCTTGAAGTGTTTGAAGGTGTGCATATTGGTAAGAAACTCGCCGCCGGGACCCACCTGGGAGATGGCCTCCACGGCGAGCTTGTCCGCTGTCAGGTCTTCTCCCCGTTTAATCCGCTTGCACATGCCGCAGATTTCCGAGTCAATGATGAATTTTTCATAGGATGCGGTCATATACCCTTCCAGAATACCGGCGGAGTGGAGCACGAAGTTGATGCCGGAAAGGGTGGCCATCTGCATGCTCATCATGGATTCATAGGCGGCCTGGGAATCCACATGTTTGGCATCGGTAAGCGCGCCACCACCTCTGCTGGGCAGGCCATAAAATCTTGCCATCTGGGCGGTTGCCGCGGTGTTGACGGCCATTTCTGGAGCGCCGATACTCAGGGTGCCGTACCGCATGGCTGCGGCGGATGAGGAACCTGCAAATACCACCGGTGCTCCTTCCCTAACCAGTTGGGTGAGGACAATACCGGCAAGGACTTCGGCGTTCTGGACCACCAGGGTGCCTTCCATGGTGACCGGGGAGGTGGCCCCTGCAATGGAAAGGGAGGAAATGAGCTGGGGCATACCGGCCTTGGCATATACCATGATGGCACCCAGCATCTTGTCGTCAAATCCCAGGGGAGTCAATGAAGTGAGGATGGAAATAAAGGGAGGCTTTTGGGCCATCTCATCTCTGGACCCGAATACCCGGGACGCCATTTCAATGGTTTCTTCGGCATCCTCAGCATTGGTGCCGGCCCCCATGAAGGGTTTGTCGGACAGGGTCATTGCAGCGTAGATTCGCTCTGCATTTCGTTGGTCAACCGGGATATCATTGGGTTCGGTCATCATCCCCCCGGTAATATCAATGTAAGGGATGCTGTAGGCAAGTTTGGCAAAGTTTTTAAAATCTTCAAGGGTGCCTGATCTGCGGCCCTCATCCCTGGAATTGACAAAGGGGGCTCCGTAACAGGGCATGAAGGCGATGTGATCCCCGCCGATGATAACGTTCTTTTCAGGATTTCTGGCATGGAGTGTAAATTGGGACGGGGCTTTTTTGATCTCCGATTCCACCAGGGATCTGGGGAAATATACCCGTTCTCCGTCCACCTTGCACCCCGCCTTGGCATAAAGGGCTCTGGCAGGTTCATACTTGATGTCCAGCCCAGTGGTTTCAAGAACGGTCAGGGTTGCTTCATGGATTGTTTCCATGTCGTCCTGGCTGAAATACTCGAAAAACTTCATGGTGCCTCTCCTTCATGTCTGCCGTGTAAAAAGGTGTGATTTTCGGGCTATGTGAATTGCAGCAAGTGTGCCATGGATCGGATAG
>JAKSBB010000017.1 GCA_022361315.1 Desulfobacterales bacterium | reverse complement strand
TCAGGCTGCCGGCCAGGAAGCTGCCCTGGGAAATGTTCTGATCCAGCTTGTGTTCGATTATGTCGCGGATGACGGGGAATCCGACAGCGCTATCGTATCCGCCCTCCGCAGCCTGGGCAGCCATCTCGTCTATGGCGTTGAGCAGGAAGCCGATATCTCCTTCGTTGCTGTGGTCTGTTTCCAGGAGTGACCGCACCAGGAACTTCAGCGTGTCCCCCCAGTCCCCGGGGGTTCTCTCGCGAGCCAGGCTGTCGAGACAGGAAAAAAGCGTATTCAGAAAATGGGCGGCACGGCCAAGAATGTCTGCGTCCAGCCCTTCAAACCCGTCACCTGGCAACACGGTGCTAATCAGGTCGTCTTCTCCGTCCGGCATGGCGATGCCGGCCATCAGCCGCCGCATGCCAAACTGCCAGGTGTTTTCCTCAACACCTTTCCCCATCAAACGTTCCCTGTGTGCACCGTCTTCTCCCCAGATAACACCGGCTGCGGTAAATGCCTCCGCCACCCGGTCCCGGTCTGTAAGCCCCAGGCCGAACTTTTCAGCAACGGCCGGTGCCAGCAGCACCGCCATGACAGGGGCCGCTTCCAGACGGGTATCCGTCAGTGCCAGAATTTTGAGAAAGGCATCCAGGGTGCGGGATTCAGAACGCTTCCGCCGGTCCGACACCGTATAGGGTATTCTCGGTGCCTGGGAAAAAACCGCCTCCAGATAGGGGGCATAGGCTTCGATATCCGGCATCATGACGATTATATCATGGGGAGCAAGATCCGGATCCTTCCGGAAGGCGTCCAGCAGCAGATCTTTGAGCACCTGGGCCTCCCGCATGGGAGAATGGCAGGCATGAACGGCCACTGACCGGTCACCCTCAGCCACCGGCAACGTCTGTGCGTCCAGATCCTTTCCCCGGTGTACCAGATTGAGAATATCGGATTGAATCACCGCCAGCATGGACAGGGTTTGGGAATCACCGGTTTCCGGTCGCGTAATGAGCTGAGGGACGGGATCTTCAAACAACTCGCCGAAGGGTTCGTGATAGTCAAAGTTTTCCAGGATGCCGTGAAACTCTCTCCCTGTCCGCCCCAATGCGGCCAGAAGCGGATTGCCCCCCTGCCCTGCAAAGAGATCATCAAACAGCCCCGGGGTCATGTCCAAATGTTCCCCGGCCCCGTTATCCTCTTCCAGCGCCATCCGGTCAACCTGCCGTTTTGAGCGCTGATCAAAGAAGAACTGGTTGGACGGGGTGAGCAGGAAGAAGTAAACATCAACGGTCCGCCCCAGAATATCAAAGGCCTCTAAAAATCCCGGGGGCATGGCACTGACACCGAAAAGAGAAATCCGTTCCGGCATGGTACCTGTACCGGCAACGGTTAAAGGCGCCACCCGTTGCGGCAGTGGGGTTCCCAGACGTATCAATTTCCGCCAGAGTTCCGCCTGCCAACTGGCGTGAATATCCCCGGGGCCATTGGGCAACCCGCCGAGGGTATCATTATTTTTGCTCCAGGCCGCCAGCAAATCAGGACGATACACCTGACAGTCGTCAAAGCAGGCTGCGATTTTCCGGCTGAGTTGGAGGGTTTTCCGGCCGTTCTTATCTGCGTTGACGTAGGCGGACGGCAGCGCTCCCAGGCCTGCACCGAAAGATTTTTCCCCCAGCATATCCATCACCGCCCAGGTCATCATATCCCGGTTCAACACCGGCAATTCCTCACCACGCGTTTTTTCGACGCCGGTCACCCGCTCGATAATCTCCCTTGGAAAGAGAAATTCCACATTGGCACAGATGCCGAAGGCTTCTGCAATGGCGGTGGTCAACCATTGCTTCATGCCCCTGGACTGAATACCGATCATCTCCGGCTTCATCGGGTCCTCAGGTACCTGGGAGATCACCCGGCACAGGGCCGTTACCAGGTGTTCCATGCGGTTGCTTTTAATCAGATGTAACACGTATACTTATCGATTCCATTCAATTCCAAATTTCCCAAGGGGTGTGCCAAGGGTCAAACAACCGCAACATACCAGACCCGTTACCGTGGATCAAATTTTAATTCCGGCCTTATTTCGACCCTGTTCCGGACGGCAACCCCTCTCCTTATCGCGCCCCCCCTGCATTCTTGACAAAACTGAAACCCGCCCCATCTTTTTCCTACGGTACCCCCTCAAAAAAAGCCCAACGGATGACCAAAACCGGCGAATTCGCCGGTAAAGGAGGCGATGTGACGCCAACCGAACCCAACATAAAAGTCATCATTGCAGACGACGATCAATCCATCCACGATGCCACATGTTTTGCCCTGTCGGACTTCATGTTTGAAGGGCGGAAAGTAGAATTCTTAAGTGCATACAGCGGCAGTGAGGCGGTGCGGATTCTGGAAGAAAACCCCGATACGGCCGCCATTCTGATGGATGTGGTCATGGACACCGACACGGACGGACTGGATGCCGTCCGGACCATCCGGGAGGTGGTAAAAAATGCCTTTGTGCGTATCATCATCCGCACCGGACAACCCGGTGATATCCCGGAAAAAAAAGTAATCCGCAGTTATGATATCAACGACTACACCGCCAAAACGGAGCTCACCAGCACCCGGCTTTACATCACGCTTTACGGGGCCCTGCGCGCCTATTTTGATCTGCGAAACATTGAAACGGCCCGTGAAGAAATCTTCAGGGCAAAGGAACAGATCCAGATTACGGAAACCCGTCACCGGCACTGGTACCAGAATGTCCCCGTGATGATCCATTCCATTGATGAAAAGGGCCGGCTCATCGATGTGAACAGTCAATGGCTTAGCACAATGAAATACAAGAGGGAGGATGTCATCGGCCGTCCTTCCGTAGCGTTTCTGACCGAGGCTTCAAAAGCGTATGCCGTGAATCAGGTGCTCCCCGAATTCTGGGAGAAGGGCAGCGTCATAGATGTTCCTTATCAGATGGTGGCCAGGGACGGAGGGATCATAGATGTACTGCTGTCCGCCAACCTGGAAAAAGACGCCGGTAAAAAAGGCCCTTTCTCAATCGCTGTCATTAAAGATGTGACGGAACAGCGCCGGGCCGAACATGCACTGAAAACCAGTGAGCAACGCCTGAACCTTGCGGTAAAGGGCGGGAATCTGGGTTTTTGGGATTGGGACATGCCCTCCGGCCGGGTAACCTATAACCGGCGATGGGCCGACATCATCGGATATGACATCGATGAAATAGAGCAGACATACGATACCTGGGGCTCCCGCCTCCATCCCGATGACAGGGAGCATACGGAAAACAGTGTCCGTGGACATCTGAAGGGTGAGCTTCCCTTCTTTGAAGCGGAACACCGGCTGAAAACAAAGGCAGGAACGTGGCAATGGGTATTGGGTGTCGGCAAAGTCAGCCAGACCGATGATCAGGGAGCCCCCACCCGGATGACCGGCATCATGGCAGATATTCACCACAGGAAACAGGCCCAGGAAGAAACCCAGACCACCCTTGGTGAACTCACAGCCCTGAACCGACTGGGCAGGGAAATCAATGCAGAACTCTCCCTTGACGGGGTATTGTCCCAGGCCATCGTCACGGTGGCGGATGCCATCCAGCCTGCCCTGGCCCGTATCTATATTGTTCACCAGGGAGAACTGCAGCCCAGACAGGCTTACTCTTTTGATCAGGCGGTGCTGGATCCGGAGGCGCCTGGGGTGGCATCTATCGGACTGGACCTCTGTATAAATGCATTCAAACAGCAGCGCTCGTTTTTTGCCACGGATATATCTAACCCGGATAGATCCAATGGAGACCGATCAGGTCCGGATATATTCAAGACAACTGGGCAAGCGGAGGAAACACCCGGCAGAATTAAAGGATTTGCCGCAGTCCCCCTGATTGTCGGCCGGGAAACCATCGGTATTCTTGCCCTATGCTGCCTGACCCCCAGGCGGTTCGACCGGCGGCTGGATTTTCTTGACTCCATGGCTGAAATCCTGGCGGCAGGGATCAACAATGCCCTGCTCTATCAGAAGAATCAGGAATATGCCCAGTATCTGGAAAAACGGGTTGAAAAACGAACCCGGGAGCTGACCCGGATCAACCAGAGACTCCAAAACGAAATCGAAGACCGCAAACGTATGGCCATTGAGCTTGAGAAAAGAGAAGAGATGCTCAATAAAACCGGTGCCATGGCCAGGGTCGGTGGATGGGAACTGGATACCCTCACCGATGAACTGGTATGGACCCGTACGGTTTACGACATCCATGAGGTGGGTCCGGATTATTCACCGGAACTGGGGTCGGCGTTAGACTTTTATGCCCCCGAGTACAGGGCCGATATCAGCCGGCTTGTCACCCGGTGCCGGGAAACGGGAACCCCCTACGATAATGAATTTGAAATCATCACTGCAAAAGGAAACAGGATCTGGGTCAGGGCCAAAGGGGAACCGGTGCTCAAAGATGGCAAACTGGTGAAACTTATCGGCTCTTTCCAGGATATCAGCGACCGTAAAAAAACCGAAGCCCAACTCATGGCGGCAAAAGAAGAGGCGGAGCACGCCAACCAGGCCAAAACGGATTTCCTGGCCCGGATGAGCCATGAGATCCGCACCCCAATGAATGCAATTCTTAACCTGACGGACTTTGTTCTGAAAGGCCGGCTGGACAATGAACAGACCGAATATCTGGGGGTGGTGCGGGATTCCGGCCGCCATCTGCTCAGCATTATCAATGACATTCTGGATCTGTCCAAGATTGAATCCGGGCGCATGGAGCTGGCCCACACCCCCTTCGACCTGACCACGGTTCTGGACACCACCATTGCCTCTCTCTCCCAGCAGGCCCAGGACAAAGGGCTCTACCTGGAAACCCGGATCGAGGAAAACCTTCCGGTCTGCTTCAGGGGGGATGCCGGCCGGCTGCAGCAGATCCTGTTGAACCTGACCGGAAACGCAATAAAATTTACCCAGGCAGGGGGAATTGAGATCAGTGTCAGCAGCGGTGATATTGCCTGCACCGGTCTTAACGGGAACACGCGACCCCGAAACCGGATACAGTTTAAAATCCAAGATACCGGCATTGGCATTGACGACACCCATAAAGACGTCATTTTCGAAGCCTTTGGCCAGGCAGATATCAGCACCAGCAGGAAATACGGAGGTACAGGGCTCGGACTGACCATATCACGGCAGATCATTGAACTGATGGATGGAGATATCTGGTTTGTCAGTACCCCGGGCAAGGGCACGGTATTCCATTTCAGCCTCTGCCTGGAAAAGGCCTCCCCGGAAGAGATGCAATCCGGGGAAGCGCACAATACCCGTTTCCGGAACCGCAGCCGGCCCGCCCATATCCTGCTGGCCGAAGACAACGCGGCCAATATCAAAGTGGCAAAGGCCATGATCGGCCTTCTTGGACACAAACTGTCCATTGCAAGAAACGGCCGGGAAGCCATAGACCAGATGAAGGATCAATTGTTCGACCTGGTACTCATGGATGTGGAAATGCCGGTAATGGACGGGATTGCCACCACCCGCGCCATACGCCGGGGAGATGCCGGAGAAGAGAACAGGGAGATTCGAATTATCGCGCTCACGGCCCATGCCCTCACCGGCTACCGGGAAAAATGTCTGGCCGCAGGTATGGATCATTATATTTCAAAGCCCTTTGAACCCGACGAACTGGCCCGCATTATCGGCAGGGTGTCCCCTTCGGTCCAAACGGCAACCGGCCTTACAGGTGCCTCCGATGATACGGGCGCCGCCCCCGGCGTGCTGAACCATGAAGAGGCCATCCGCAGATTTTACGGGGATTCGGAGTTGTACGCATCCCTTTGTAAAGATTTCATTCTCCGGTACCAGGACCAGGTGGATGCATTGCATGCCCATCTGCAATCAGGTGAAGCAGAAAAGGCGGCCATACTGGCACACACACTCAAGGGCAATTGTGCAAATATCGGTGCAAAGACCTGTGAACGGCATGCCGCAGCTCTGGAGGCCGCCGTCCGTCAGGACGATTTCCTCCGGGCCGACACCTGTCTCAGTGATCTGCTCATCGCGGTTAAATCGGTCAGAGATGCCATCTACGACCGGATGCAGACCGGCTATATCCCCATAAATACGACCGGAACTCAGCCGGATGCAGATCAGGGAACCGATCTTTCATTTGAAGAAGGTCTGGCGGAGTTGGCAGCGGTGCTGAAAAAAGGGAGCGGAGATGACCAGTTACTGGCTGTTATCACTGCCCTCTGGCCCCCGGAGCTGGATGAAACGTTGAAAGAAGAACTGCTGACCCGGATTGATAACTTTGATTTTGCCCCTGCCGGAAAGACATTGGGCAGAATTCAGGATACCCTGGCCCAGAGCCGGGAATAAGGAAGACGATATGGATACCGATACCCGGCCCAGGGTTCTGGTGGTGGATGATGAGGCCCAGAACCTCAAAGTCATGAAAAAATTTCTGTCCGAGGACTTTTCCCTGTTTTTCTCAAAAACAGGACCGGATGCCCTGGCCATCGCCCGGGAAAATCCGCCGGACCTGATTCTGCTTGATATCGTGATGCCGGACATGAACGGCCTTGAGGTGTGCGCACACCTCAAATCCGATCCAAGGACTGAAAAAATCCCGGTGATCTTTGTCACGGCCCGCAACGATATTGATGATGAAGCCCACGGGTTTGCCGCCGGGGGCGTGGACTATATTACAAAACCGGTAAACCCGGCAATTCTCTCGGCCAGAATAAGGACCCACCTGGCCCTCTACGATCAAAACCGCTCCCTT
>JAKSBB010001251.1 GCA_022361315.1 Desulfobacterales bacterium | reverse complement strand
TATCAATAAAACTTCGGACTTTACCGTGGGCGGTCTCTGGGTATTCTGCCTCAAGTTCATCACCCCGCTGGTGCTGGGGTACATGAGCATCAAAAATCTGATCGGTGACCTTTCCACCCCCTACGGCGGGTATCCCGCCTCTGCCCTGGCCATCTTCGGCTGGCTTCTGGTGATCGGTATCGTGATTCTGAGTTTTATTTTCCAGGCCCACAGCCTGAAACAGAGAGGAGGCGCCCAATGACAACATCCGCAATCATTATGATGGCCCTTGGCCTCGGGGTGACCTGGGGCGGGGCGGCATTCTGCATTTCCATTGCCATGAAAAAGCAGAAGTTGTAAGGTAGTCTGGCCTGTCCCGGAAAAGCCCTGTTCGGTTATCCGGGGCAGGTTACCTAAACAACCATTACCCAAGGAGTACAATGCCATGACTGATGCCAGGCGCCTGGCCCGATACGATCGAATTTATGACCAGCTGGAAGACCTGATCCAGGACAAGTCCCCAAGCCTCATCGCTGCCATGGCCACCATTGTGGCCGTACTCCATCATAAAATGCCCCACCATTTCTGGACCGGTTTCTACTTCACATCGGAAAGCGGGGAACTTCACGTGGGACCCTACCAGGGCACTCTGGCCTGCCAGGTACTTCGGGATTCCGGTGTCTGTCTTCACGGGGCGGAAACCCGTGAACCGGTTGTTGTGACGGATGTCGAGGCCTTTCCCGGTCACATCGCCTGTGATGCCAGATCCAAAAGTGAGATCGTGCTACCCGTGAAAAAAGGGGACGAGGTGGTGGCGGTGCTGGATATCGATTCCGAAGAACTGGCCCAGTTTGACGAAGGGGATGTGGCACCGCTGGAGAAAATTTTGTCCCTGCTGACGCCTTTTCTCTAAACTTCCCGCCCACTCTTTTTTTGGTTCGCATATTGCGAATATCTCGTATTTACGGGATGAATCATCGTCGATACCTACCTGAATTGTAAAAAAGAGTAAAACACATCAAGTTTGAACGTCCGTTAACCGATATCCGGAAGTATCAACCGTTGAGTTTTGCAGGTTCATAACAGACTTACGGGCATCTGACTTCTGACATACGCATAAGTTGCCCGGTAGGGAGGAACTTATCAGCATGGATATTTCTGTTGGGTCACACCACGCTCAATCCCATTTCCAACAATTGGCAGTCCATGAGTCTGAGGGCAATAAACTACCTGATTTTTTAGCCTCCTTTATTCAACACAGTGTTATTCTTGATCTCGGGGCAAAGAATAATGCGCCTTTCCCGGGGGAAGAGTCTGAGATTTATGACGGGATCTCCTCAGCCCCGCCGAAATTTCAAGATGAGTACCGCCTCTTCCAGGCGCTGTCCGAAACCGACCGTTCCGCATTTTTCAGTATCAGCTTCGACTCGGAAGATACCCGTGAGTCGTTTGTTTCGCTTGCCCTGGGATCAGGTGCTCAAGAACAATCCCTTCTTGTGAATGCGGCCGCAGGCCAGGAGTCCGTCATCGCAGTGGCGGCACTGGTGGCGGACTGGAAAGGCCTGTCCGATGATGAGAAGTCCGGGCTGGCAGAAATGGGGAAGAATACTGCTGTTCCCTGGGGAATCCATTACGAGATGCCGCAGCTCGAAGTGGTAACAGGCTATCAGACAAAAGATGAGAACATTGACCCGGATACGGTGAAAGACATTGAAACCCTGTTGTCCGAGATGACGGATCTGGACCGTGCCCTTTTCTTGAGTATGGCGTCCGAAGCCGGAGACGCGGGCAGCTTTGACTCTTTTATCGAACTTATGAAAAGTACGGCGCTGAACGATCAGCCCATCATGTTTACGGTTGGGGGGAAACAAACCCATTGGGTATCTATGGATCTGGGGTATATTGATGATCTGGAGGGCCTGACGGAGAATCTTACAGCGGATGCGTTGAATGAAGTCATTGTCAAACCCTTGCGCTCCGGAGAGATGCAGGAAAAGCTGATTGATTTTAAGCAGATCCGGGATGAGGGGCTATCGGCCATGGACAAGGACCTCCAGAAGGATTTCTATTTATCCGGTAACGAATCCGGAGCGATCCGGAATTTGATACGAAACGGTGTTGACCGGGAGACCCTGAAAGATATCGGGGAATTGGTATCGGAGATGGGGTTTGAAGATCGTTCCCTTTTCCTGGAACTGGCCGGAGGGGCCGGCGATGAGCTGGGTGCATTCGTCCATGCACTTAAACAGATGGATGAAGAGAGCCGGTCCATGTTGTTGAAGGCCGGTACCCTCATTGGCCCCGGTGATAATTTAGGGCGTCTCGCAGATGTGGCTGCCGGCCTCTCCGAAAAAGATATGGTGTTGTTTCTTGAAACCACCGAAGAGCTGATGCAATCCGGAGGGAAAAGAAGCCGTGGGGATGTGACCAACTTCCTGACGGCAGCGGCATCATCTCCTGAAAATTTCTCTTCCTTGATCGCCACCACCACGTCACTTGATACCCATGACCGGCATCTTTTTCTGGAGGCGGCTGCCGGTGCGGAAAAAGAGCTGGGTCGGTTGATCAATACGGTGGATGCCATGTCCGGCAAGGAGCTAAGCACTTTTTTAAATGCCGCGTCCAAATCGGGGGATGGTTTAGCTCAGCTCATTGACTTGACGAATCAACTGGATGCAGATGACAGAACCGCGTTTTTGTCATTTGCTGCTGCCCTAGACGGGGATGCTGTTGAAGGCTTTCTGGAGACCACGGAGGGGGCAGAAGACGGGCTGGACAAATTAATGGAAACCCTGGACAATCTCACACCCCACCAGCAGAAATTGTTTCTGGAGGTAGCCTCACGCCAAGTGGGCAGCCTGGATCGCATGGTTGATATCGTCAACGAACGGATGGGGTTTCAGGACAGGGCCGGTGTGACGGATTTTCTTTCCACAGCGGCCAATCTGGATACGCAGCTCACAGATTTTCTGGATATGGTTGAGAATTCCCCTGTGGGCCAGCAAAAGGACCTTTTGGCCTTCTCATCGGAATTGTCTTTCGTGGATCTGGCGAGTTTTATTTCGGCGGGAGCAGGTGACGCGTCTGCTGCAGGCCATCTGGTGGAAACTGCCCGTCAACTTGAAGGACAGGACCGCAGCTATTTTCTTTATGCAGCCTCCCAGGAGGGTGCGGACACGGCCGGCTTATCCGCCATATCCCATGAACTTAAGGGGGATGATCGGCGTAACTTTCTCTATACGGCAGCCAATGCGGCGGGCGGGCTGAATACCCTTGTGAACACTGTCGGTGAACTATCCGGTAAAGAGAGGGCTGATTATCTGCGTCATCGGAGCAATGCGGTCGCTGGGGAGAGGGGAAACAAGGCCGCAGAGTATGTATATCTGAATGCTGCCTTTGAAAGGGATACGGTTGATACGATTCTCAACGCTTCGCAAAGTCTGGAGCGGATCATCTCCAAACTGGATGCGCTTGACACCGGACAGCGGGATGCCGTTGTTTCGGTAACCGAAAAGACCGGCAGCAGCCTGTTGTCTGAGGTGGTGTCCATCGTCGGAAAACTTGACGATGACGGAATGGAGAAATTTGTAAAAACGGCAGAATCCCTGACCGGAGAAACTCTGACGGATTTCATCCGTGCGTCAGACGAGGTCCTGGACGGCAGTGAAACGGGCGTCCGGCGGTTCAGGGACATGCTCGCCCTTACCGATGACCTGACGGGGGCAGAACGAGCGGATTTTTTCCGGGCGGCATCCAACGCCGGAGCCGCCGGCGGTGAGAAAATTGACAGGTTTATCAAGATGGCCGGCAGTTTCACAGGGGAGGTGCGTAAGGCTTTCTTAGAAACCTCCGCCACCATTTCCGGCTATGACCACCAGCAGGGGACATCGCTTTTTACACATTTTCTGGATACCACAAAGCGGATCAGCCAGGGAGAATACGGTCCGGGCAGAGAAACGGAGATCCAACGTCCCAGCGCGCTTTTCAACACATTGGACATGGAACAGCAGTCCTACGTCAAAGGGTTCTTCGGGTCTGCGGCCCGCATCAGTGAATACTGGAGCCGTGTGCCGAATTTACCCGATTACTACACCCCGTTTACATTATACGCATAATTTGTACGTATAATTCAGGCCCCTTAAAAAATCAGTTGATCTGGCAACCCGCCCCGGCGTATAGAACAGGGCATGAACGGTCTGTTTCAATTCCTGAACAACCTGAGAATCCGGTCCAAACTTCTGGGCGGCTATACCTTCGCCTTTCTGATTGCGCTTTTGATCGGCGGTGGGATCATTATCTTTCAGGTGGAGAAAACCATCCACGCCCATATCGAAAGTGAGCTGACCAATGCCACGGCCGCCATCCGGAATATGGTGGAAACTGCGGCCGCCACCTCCATTAAAAACCATCTGCGGGCCGTAGCGGAAACAAACCGGGACGTGGTGGCCTCTGTTTACAACGAATTCCGGGCCGGTCTGATTTCCGAGGACGAGGCCAAGGCCCGTTGCCGGAAAATGCTTTTCGCCCAGATCATCGGCAAAACCGGGTACATCTTCTGCGCCAACTCAGCGGGGATCGCCATTGAACATCCCAATCCCGGGGTGGACGGTAAAAGCTTCACGGACCGGGCCTTTGTCCATCAGATGGTCCGGAAGAAGAGCGGGTATCTGGAGTATGACTGGCAGAACCCCGAGGACGAGGGGTTCCGGCCCAAGGCCATGTACATGTCCTATTTCGAACCCTGGGACTGGATCATTGCCGTGTCTTCCTACCGGGAGGAGTTCAGGGAGCTTGTGCGGGTGGAAGATTTCAGGGAAAGCATACTGAGCCTGACATTCGGGAAAAGCGGCTATGCCTATATCAACGACAGCGCCGGAAATCTTATTGTTCACCCCTTTTTAACGGGGAATTACTACGATGCCAGGGACGAGGACGGCAATTACTGGGTCCGGCGGATTTGCGAGATGAAGTCGGGTAAGGCCGTGTATACCTGGCAGAACCCCGGGGAAAAGGCCGCCCGGGAAAAACTGGTGATTTTCAACTATATACCGGAATATGACTGGATTGTCTCGTCCTCCATCTATCTGGATGAAATCTACGCCCCCCTGACCACCGTGAAGAACGTGATCATCGCCATTGTTGTCCTCATCTCCATACTGGTCTTCGTCATGTCCTTCTGGATCAATGCATCTGTGGTAAGGCCCCTGCGGTCGCTTCTGCACCGGTTTGACCAGGGGGCGTCGGGAAATTTCGCCGTGCGGATGCCTGTACGGTCCACGGATGAGATCGGCCAGCTGGCCGGGTATTTCAACCGGTTCATGGATAAGCTCCAGGACTATTCCAGGGAACTGCGGGCCGAAATCACCGAAAAAAAGCGGAATGAGCAGGCCCTGAAACTCTCCGAGGAAATGTTTTCCAAAGCCTTTCGGTCCAGCCCGTCCGGCATGTTCATCGTCAGCCTGGACAGCGGGAAGATGATCAATGTCAACGACAGTTTCTTAAGAATCACCGGCCGCAGTCTGCTGGACCTGATCAACCGGGAATTGTTAAGCCTTTCCTTTTTCCGGAAACGGGAGGAGGGCCGGGCATTTTTTCGGGATATCCGGGCGCGGCGTCCGGTGGTGAACCGGGAGATCCGTTTCCTCACCGCCACAGGGGAAGCACGTCAGGGGTTGATTTCCGGGGAGGGGGTGGATCTCTGGGGGGAGGCCTGCATTCTGGGGGCCATGGCGGACATTACTGAGTCCCGGCGTCTGGAACGGGAGATTCTGGACGTCAGCCAGAACGAGCGGAGAAAGATTGCCATGGCCCTGCACGATGATCTCTGCCCCCATCTCATCGGCATTGAGGTGATGACCAAGATGCTGGGGCAACGTCTGGAGAAAAGGGGGGCAGACCTGGCGGAAGATACCGGCCGCGCCGGGAAGATCAGGGAACTTATCCTGGCATCCATTGAAAAAACCCGGACCCTCTCCCGGGGCTTATCACCGGTCAACCTTGAGAACTCAAGGTTCGGTGATTCCCTGGCGGATATGGCGGGTTACGTGGGGTCTGTGTTCGGCATCCCCTGTAACCTGACCTGCAGCATCAGGGCGGATCAGCCCTTTGAAGACAACAACATGGCCACCCATGTTTACTATATCGCCCATGAGGCGGTTCACAATGCGGCAAAACATGCGGGCTGCTCGAATATCCGCATCTGCCTGGATGAAACCCGTGATACCCTCAGACTGACGGTCACCGATGACGGGCGGGGCTATGATCCCGATCCCGGGCATACCGGGTTGGGGGTCAGGATCATGTCTTACCGGGCCGGTCGCATCGGCGGTGATTTAACCATTGAAAGGGCGGAAGGGAAAGGCACGAAGGTCTGCCTGGAATTGCCGGCCCATACGGAGAACCCATCATGAAAGACACCCCACTGGATATACTCATTGTTGAGGATCACCCCATTTTCAGAATGGGCATGCGGGATATGATTGACCATGAGGCGGATATGCAGGTCTGCGGGGAAGCCGAAGATGTGGATACCGCCCTGGACCTGGTACGACGCTTTCGGCCGGACCTGGCGGTGGTGGACCTTTCCCTCAAGGACAGCAACGGTATGGACCTGGTGAGGACTGTCAGTGAAGATTACGATTTCTGCCATACCCTGGTGCTTTCCATGCACGACGAAGCCCTCCATGCAGAGCGCTGCCTCATGGCCGGGGCCAAGGGGTATATCATGAAACAGGAAGCCTCGGCGTCCGTTGTGACAGCCATCCGCAGCATCATGGACGGTCAGATTCACGTCAGCCCCCGGATCATGAGTCACCTGCTCAACGTCTTCAGAAAGCAGCCCGATCTCACAGAGGCCTCCCCCCTGGCCCGGATCACCGACCGGGAGCTGGAAATTTTCCAGATGATCGGCAGGGGGCTCTCCTCCAAGGAAATTGCCATGCAGCTCAACATCAGCATCAAAACCGTGGGCACCTACCGGGAACGGATCAAAGAAAAACTGAATCTGAAAAACGCCAGCGAACTGGTGCGATTCGCCGTCATCTGGGTGGAAACAGGTGAGTTCCGGGGCGGGGATTCGTCTGTGTAGGTTCCGGACCTACAACAGTTTGGGGCATTTCCATACAGGCCTTTGGTAAGCGGCCCTATTTTTTTCCTTTCTGAACTTGTTTACAACCGGTATCAGCAATGAATTAATATTCTTCAGGAAGGAGGCCCCATGACCCAGATAAAAACCCGTCTTATCGAGCCCTGCCAGGACGCCTACAGTTATCCCCTGCTCATCAAGAACCTGTTGGAGACGCCGCTGATCTATTCCCCGGACCAGGAAATCGTCTACCGGAACCTGCGCCGCTACGACTATAAAACCTTCGGGCAGCGGGTAAAACAGCTGGCCGCCATGCTGACCCGGCTCGGGGTGAAACCCGGTGATACGGTTGCCGTCATGGACTGGGACTCCCACCGCTATCTGGAGTGCTTTTTCGCCGTGCCCATGATGGGGGCCGTGCTCCATACCATCAACATCCGCCTGACACCGGAACAGCTCATCTATACCATCAACCATGCGGAAGACGACGTCATCCTGGTGAACGAGGAATTCCTGCCCCTGCTGTCTTCGGTTAAAGACCGGTTTGAGACGGTGAAGCAGGTGGTACTGCTGACGGACAACGCTGAGATGCCCCAATCCGATCTGACCTTTGCCGGGGAGTATGAAGACCTGATGGCGGATACGGCACCTGAGTATGATTTCCCTGATTTTGACGAAAACACCATGGCCACTACTTTTTACACCACCGGTACCACGGGACTGCCCAAGGGGGTGTTCTTCAGCCACCGCCAGATTGTGCTGCACACCTATGGTCTCATGTCCGGCCTCTGTGCCTACGAGGCCCAGGCCAGCGTCAACTCCAGCGATATCTACATGCCCATGACCCCCATGTTTCATGTCCACGCCTGGGGCATGCCCTATCTCATGACCCTGTTGGGCACCAAACAGGTGTATCCGGGACGCTATGAACCGGAGATGCTGCTCAAGCTCATCGTCACGGAAAAGGTGACCTATTCCCACTGTGTGCCTACCATCATCAATATGCTGGTATCCAGCCCGGCCATCTCCCAGGTGAACCTGGACGGCTGGAAAGTGATCATCGGCGGTTCCGCACTACCTCAAGGGTTGTGCAAGGCTGCGCTGGAACACGGGATCAACCTGTACAGCGCCTATGGCATGTCGGAAACCTGCCCCCTGCTCACCGTGGCCAACATCAAGCCCCACCTCATGGATAAATCTGTGGACGAACAGGTGGAGATCCGGTGTAAAACCGGGCTTCCCGTTCCCAATGTCCGGCTGGAAATTGT
>JAKSBB010000838.1 GCA_022361315.1 Desulfobacterales bacterium | reverse complement strand
TTTTTTCAGAGCCGAACCAGGCCCGCTGCTGCCGCTGGGACATGGGCTCGGCATTTTCCTCGCACCAGCCGGCGGAGAGATAATAGGTGCCGGGAAATTGTTTGAACTGCTGTTTGTATTCCCGGTCACCCCCAAGGAACAGGGCGATGCAGTCATGCACCTTGGGGATGACCAGGGGAATGCCCCTGGACCGCACACCGATGGTTCCCTTGCCGCAGACACCGTATCCGATGATGATCCGCTCCCCGTCTCCCCGGTCCGAGATTTCATCAATGGCTTTCTGAAGTTTCTCTTTTAACCGTTTGGGGTTGTTGTGAAGCCCGGCTTCCAGGAATTTATACTCAAGATCCATCCCGGCAGCCCGGGCATGGGTTTTCATATCAACGGCAAGAACCGCGCAGGCAATGACGTATGTTTTCTTTTCCACTGGTTATTTCCCAACTATCTAATATGTTAATTTCTTTCTAAGATACACCTGTTGGTTCATCTGTCAATAAAAAGCAATCACACTTAATTTTTTCCAGCTTTTTGGCCTAACCCGGCGCCGTCGAGGCAAAGGGCCATCGCTAAATGGCAGCGGTCCAAATAACCGCTGGTGAGCGGTTGGGTTGACCGCTGCCAAGCGCTCGGACCGAATTTTGCCGTCCTTGGCAATTCGTTCCTCAACGCCGCTCAAACCCTTCACCCCGACAGCACCTGATCCTCCGGGTTTCAATTCCGCCATAGGCTTTGTATCTTTACAATAAAAGTGTTTGTTGGTAGAGGATAACGGAATTCAGATTCAATGATTCTTCATCATGGCAAATCCTGCTAAGTAGCTTTCAATTTCAGGAGATCGGGAATATGGGACAATATGGAGATGCGGCGGTTAAAGCGGTTTGTCTATTAGAGAAGGATAGCAAGCTAAACCCGGAAGGTGCATGGAAAAATGCAATGAAGGAAGTATCTGACAGTGAATCATCAATTAATAAGGGATGCCCAAAAACCACATTCCTCTCTCTTTGCCAAGAAGGGTTTATCAAGAACGTGCATTGCAATGAGAAGAAGTACACTTATTCTAATTCCAACTATAGGTATACGATGAATGCTGTTAAGATGCTGCTGGCAGATGAAAAATATTTAGAAAACAGACCAGAACTGTGGCAGTTGGCAACCGCTCCCGATATAATTTTCAATAATGGGCAGATGGATGTACTGATCACATTGTGGGAGGAAGAAAAGATAGACCGGCAGGCCGCGAAACGATTTTTCAAAAAGTAACAAAGGACCTCATGATTATGGCTAATAAATGGAATCTTAAAGGTAAAACAGCCCTTATTACCGGTGGAACAAAAGGTATCGGCCTGTCAGTGGCCAAGGAATTTCTGGAACTGGGTGCGGCGGTGTTTATCGTGGCCAGAAATGAAGAGTTAATCCGGGGGACTGTGGATGCCTGGAAAAAGGACGGATACGAAGCCGACGGGCTTGCGGCGGATGTGGCGGATGCCGACAGCCGCAGCAGGCTCTTCGAAGCCTTCGGCAAAAAGTGGAACCGGCTCGACATTCTGGTGAACAATGTGGGCACCAATATCCGGAAAAAGGCTGTAGAATATACGGATGAGGAATACCATGCCGTCATGGGAACCAATCTTCACTCGGCCTTCGGCATGTGCCGGCAAGCGTTCCCGTTGCTCAGCCGTTCAGAAAACGGTGCGGTGGTGAATGTGCTTTCCGTGGCAGGGCTCACCCATCTGCGGACCGGTGCGCCGTACGGGATGACCAAAGCGGCCGGTCTTCAGCTTACCCGGAACCTGGCTGTGGAATGGGCCGGGGACAAGATCCGTGTGAATGCCGTGGCTCCCTGGTATACCCGGACCCCTCTGGCAGAGCAGGTCCTGAAAGATAAGGCCTATACCGCGGAAATTCTGGCCAGAACCCCCATGGGACGGATTGCAGAGCCCGAAGAGGTGGCCTCGGTGGTGGCCTTTCTCTGTATGGGCAGCGCTTCCTACGTGACCGGGCAGTGCATTGCCGTGGACGGAGGGTTCACCATTAACGGGTTTTAATACGGATTGCGCTCCTGGGATTTTTTCCTTGATTTTATCCGCTGTTTTTCTGATAGTTGAAGGAACGCTAACCAGATGTGGCCGAAAACAACCACCGGCCGGAAAGGCAGCAGTCCGATGGGAAAAACCACCCCCCTGATCACTTACCTGGAAGAGACGACCCAAGACACCCCGCCGCCTCCACCCAAAACGGCAAAGGGGTTTACTACGCAAAACTTCCGGGAGGGGGATGCTATCTTCACCGAAGGAGATGTGGGAGAAGACGCCTTTCTCCTGAAGTCCGGCTGTGTGGAAATCTCAGTGACGGACAACGGGGAGAAACTGGTACTGACCCAGCTGGGAGAGCAGGCTATTTTCGGGGAGATGGCCCTGATACTGAAGGGGCACAAACGGACTGCAACGGCAACGGCCGTCAAAAACAGCCAGGTGGTTCGGATTCCCAAAAAGATATTTGCCAAGCATATGAAGGCCGCACCGGCGGTGATTTCAAAATGCCTGATTGCCATTGCATCACGGCTGGATGAACTCACCGGAAAAGCCTCCCTGGCCACACCGGATTTATTTGAATCCGCCGCCCGGGTATTCCACCTGATGCAGACCCATAAACAAAACAATCTTCTCCATGATGAATGTATTGATACGCTGGTGAAACTGACATCCAAAAGTAAGGCCGAAATTGAGGAGACCATCGAGATGATGACGGCCATGAACCTGGTGAAAATCACCCATCCCAGTCGGGATCACAAACGTATCTTCCTTATCGGGCGGAGCCGGTTTTTGGAAAAGGCCATGAAAATCAAAGAGTTGCTTCACCAATATAAAGACCCTGGCCTGAAAGTCAGCCTGCCTTCGAATCAGGATACCTAATGATATTCCCGGCCGGCCTTCCGGCGACCATTCCATGACCCTCGGTATTGCAAAAAAATTATCTGTATTTTTCTTCCTTTTTATTCTGATTTTTTTCAGCACGGTGGCGGATCTGTTTATAAGGGTCCGGGAGATGTCCAGGATTTCAGACCGGATCGTCAGTGTGAATACTGAGGTCGGGGCATTGAACCGGAATCTGAAGGACAGTCTCATCGATATGGAAGCCAACCTCAAGAAGTACAGGCTGTTACAAAAAGAGGCTTATTTTGAATATTTTGAGACCGCCAGGATGGCATATACAAAAGATTTAAACCGTATCCTTCAATTGACGGGTACAGGTGTTACAACGAGTGCCGGCGGAGAACCAGGCTCCCCATGGCTGAAGATAAGGGAAGATTATAATGACCTCTCCGGATACCGGACCGGTGAGACGCTCATTGATCCGGACGGAACCTGGGCAAGCGATGACAGGCTTACACTCTGGATGGCGGCCCTGAATGACGCGGGCCGGGTGAACCGGGAAGCGGTGGATGCCGCCCTGATCCGGATGAATGCGCTGAGCCGGCAGGTGCTCCGGAACGGGATCATCGGTTTTGGTATTTCCATTTTGGTGGGGGCTCTGGGCGTGATTTTTATTTCCAGATCCGTGCTTTCTCCGCTACGCCGTTTGAAGAAAGGACTGAATCAGGTCTCAGATGACGATTACACCCATGTGCTGCCGGTGACATCCGGCGATGAGTTCGGGCAATTGGCCACGGCTTTTAACCGGATGAACCGTCAGCTCCAGGCCGATGAAGGCCTGCGGTCGGACTTCATTGCCACCCTGAGTCACGAGATCCGCACCCCGCTGTCATCCATCCGGGAGTCCGTCAATATGATCGCCGAAGAGGTGCTGGGAGCGGTGAACGAAAAACAGAAGAAGTTTTTAAAAATAGCCGGGGATGAAACGCACCGGATTACATATCTGCTCAATCATCTGCTGGATACTTCGGTCCTTGCTGCCGGGGCGGAGAAAGCCCCACCGGTGCCTCTGAATGCCGAACAGCTGGTAAGGGAAACGGTGGAGGCCCTCCAGGCCACGGCTGCTGCAAAGCAGATTGAACTCCGCCAGCATTCGGCCCAGGGGCTGCCTAAGGCTATGGGAGAGGCAAAGGAGATCCGCCAGGTGCTGATCAACCTCATTGGAAATGCCCTGAAATTTTCACCGGAAAACAGCCGGGTGGATATCCGGATTACTGCTGAAAAGGACCGGGTAAAGTTTAGTATTTCAGACCAGGGCCCGGGGATTCCCGAGGAAAAACAGGCAATGATTTTTAAGAAATATTATCGGGATGATACGGTGCGCAAGCATATGGACGGGGTGGGCCTGGGGCTGAGTATCGCCAGGCAGATCGTCCGTGCTCACGGTGGAACGATTGATCTGCAAAATAATACGGATGGCGGATGCACCTTTTTCTTTACCCTGCCGGTAGAAAAATGATGGTGCTGCCCCTGAAACGAGGTGGAATGAGAACAACCCGTGATGTTCTGGAATTTGTATTAACTTTATTGATGGTGGTATTTCTGGGGGCGATGCTTTCCGGCTGTGCACTGCTTGATGTCCTTGAGTCCCAGCCGGCTGCCATTGCTTCAGACCGGGCTGCGTTTGAATCGGCAGAGGCGGATTTTATGGCCGGAGACTATACATCGGCCAGGAAGATCTTTGACAGGTTGGCAGCAGGGGCATCTCTGCCTGAGATCCGAAGGGCGGCCCGGTACGGACTGGCCTGTACGGACATGGTACAGGCTGAGAATGCAAGAAGATTTCAGAAGGCCGTGGAATCTTTTTTGCAGGTTCTCTCCGGGCCGGATAGCCCTTCTTCGGGTGGCCCGGGGGAGGAAGTAAACGGAAACAGAACGTTTCCCGATGCAGACCCGGCCCTCTTGGCAAGGGGGCTGAGCCGGGGAATGGCCCTCACCGCTCAGGAGCGGAACACCGCCCGGAAGCAAGTGTCCGTACGGCAGGCAAAGGCAAAAAAATGGAAAAAGGAAAAGGCGAAGTTGCAGCATCTGATAGACACCCTTCAACACCAGATCACCGTGCTAGAACGCATTGACCAGGAACGACAGGAAAAGAGGCGGGTGCAATGAAAGGCGCGCCAAGAATACTTATCGTAGATGATGATCCCAGCATTCTTGAGGTGCTGTATGCCAGGCTGACCGCTTCGGATTTTTTAGTGGAAAAGGCCGGGGATGCGGTTGCAGCGTCTCGTATTCTGAAAGAGATGCCGGTGGACCTTCTGGTTTCTGATGTGAAGATGCCCAAAAAAAGCGGGATGGAGCTCTTTGCGGAGATCCGGCATCACCTGCCCGATCTGCCGGTGATTTTTCTCACGGCGTACGGAACCATTCCCGATGCCGTGGATGCCATCAAGCACGGGGCGGTGGACTATATATCCAAACCCTTTGACGGCAAGGAACTGATCCGGAAGATCAATGCGGTTCTATCCTCCCGGAAAACGACCGGTGAAGATAACGCTCTCAGTGACGGGGCGTATTACTGGGGGAACAGCCCCGGCATGCAGCACCTGCGGGACATGGTGGGCAAGGTGGCAGCCACTTCTGTGAATGTTCTGATTCTCGGAGAAAGCGGTGTGGGCAAGGAACGCATTGCCGGTCTGATTCATAAAAAAGGCCTTCGGAAGGGACATCCTTATGTGGTGGTGGACTGCGGCTCCACCCCGGCAGGTATTCTGGAGAGCGAGTTGTTCGGCCATACAAAGGGGGCATTTACCCACGCGGTGAAGGATAAACAGGGTCTGATCCAGGCGGCCCATACCGGCACCCTGTTTCTGGATGAGATCGGGAATATCTCCCACGATATGCAGTGCCGTCTTCTCCGGTTTCTGGAGGACGGCAGAATTCGTAAGGTGGGGGCGGTAAAAGAGCAGAATGCGGACTGCCGGGTGCTTGTCGCAACCAATGCCGATCTCCCCGCTGCCATTGAGGCCGGCACCTTCCGCCAGGACCTCTATTACCGGATTAAGGGCATCACCCTGACCATTCCCCCCTTACGGGAGCGTCGGGAGGATATTCCGGCCCTGTCGGCCATGTTTCTGGACAGCTACGCCAAAGCCCAGGGATTAGAAAGGCCTAAGATATCCGATGCTGCAATGAAGGTACTGAAGGATCATGCCTGGCCGGGCAACATTAGGGAATTGAAAAACGTGATTGAAGCCGGTGCGGTACTCTGCCGGGACAACACGATTCAACCCTGGGATCTCCAGATCGAAACCCTCAGGGAGAATGCAACCATGGTGTCGGAGCTGCCGGATTCCGGCAATGGGACAGAGGATGACCCTTTTTCCCTGGAAGCCAGTGAGCGGGATACGATAATCCGTGCCCTTAAAAAGTCCAGGGGGGTGCAGAAGGCGGCGGCAGATCTGCTGAATATCAGCCGGCGGGCCATGCACTACAAGGTGAGGAAATTCGATATTGATCCCAAAATTTACAAATAATGTTTTATAAATAGAAGTGCTTAAATAGCTGAGCCAATAAAAAAGCGGTGAGACCCATGATGGGCCCCACCGCTTTTTACCGTCAGGGTGTCTACGGCGACCAGATGTCCGTTTTAGTTTGCGACGGTGACTTCTTTTACAAAGATTCGGGCACCTTTCTCATTTTTTTCCAGGTCGCCGCTGATGCGCACCAGCTTACCGATCATGTTATCAAGGGTTTCTTTATTCATGCCTTCCACTTCGCCGAATCCGGATAATTGATAGGTCTCTTTCCCGTCAAACAGGGCCAGCCCTTCCTCGTTTTTTTCCATCACACCTCTGACTTTGATGGGGCCGGGGGCCACTTCGGCCGCTGCCGGGGTTTCCATGATTTTGGAAGAAGCAGTGTCGGCTGCCTTTTGTTTCTGGTTTCCGCTGGCAATGGCCAGTGCTGCCATGCCCATAAGTCCGATGATGATGCCGGTGGTAAGTATTCTTTTCATTGGTTTATCTCCTTCTTGGTTGGTTTTTTGCGGGTCGCCAAATTACCTGCGTTTGCTTTTTGATGATAGCAACGCCTGTGCCAGAATGGTAAGGGTTTGTTTTTAAAGGGAATGTTATTTTAGATGGGTGGTGCAATATTTAGCGCAAGTTACGAAAACATCCCCGGCGGTTACTTTTTTTGCATGCCGGTATGTCTGATTGCCGAAAGGTGCAAATTTCGTAACCCGGAGTGATGTTTTCGTAACCCGGAAGAATGGGACGGAGAGGTTTTTTATGAATTGTATTGAAATTCAGACCTTTAGTGGGTCCTATATTTTCTGGCACACAAGTTGCGACTGTAGGGGAGAGAGTTACGGATAAAATTTGCAAAGCGTGTGAATCAAAAAGGAGGAACCGACATCTTGGAGCTTAAGGAGAAGAAAGAAGCCTATACCAGTGCGGAGTTTCAGCTGGATAATCCGGGCATATTCTTTCAGTTTAAACTGCGGACCACAGGGGAGGAACCCATGTTCGCCCTGGTGAATAAGGACTCAAAAGCCATGGCTTCTCTGAGCCCCGGGGACCTGATTCCCATGATTTACCATTTTGGGGACAAAACCATACCGGCGGAGCAGCGGATTACCCGGATCAAGTCGGTTCGTGACGGCAGCCGGATCGGCTATGAGGACTACTTTATCGTTGCCCTGGAAATAAACGAAAATCCATCAAGGAGGCGGAATGAAATTCACAATTAAACTGGTTACCCTGATCATCCTGACAGGCCTTTTAACCATTACGGCCTGCGGTAAACAAAAGATACCTGTGAATGCCGGGATGCCTGAATCTGAGGATGTCTCTTCCCAGGCCGGTGACGCATACGGAACCGAAGGCGGCACCTCAGGTGATGAAACCCTGGCAGATGACAGCGGCAGAATCCATGCCTCGGAAATATCCGAGCGCCTGGCCATGGAAAAAGCCGCAGAAAAAGAAGCGGAACAGAAAAGGCGGGAAGTGGCAAAACAGGCTTTTGCCGGCCAGCATATTCTCTTCTCCTTTGATAGTGCCAGGCTGGATGATGCCGCCAAAAATCTGGTCCGGGAAAAGGCCTCCTGGCTGGCGGAAAATCCCGCTGTTAACATCGTGGTGGAGGGCCATTGCGACCTGCGGGGGACCACGGTCTACAACCTTGCCCTCGGAGAGCGCCGGGCCCTGGCGGTAAAAAATTACCTGGAGGACCTCGGCATCGAACGAAACCGGGTGGCCTGGGTCAGCTTCGGGGAGGAACGCCCCTTACACACCGGCGGAAATGAGGCGGCCCACAGCCTGAACCACCGGGCCCAGTTCCGCATCCAGCCGCCGGGTGATGCCATGCAGACCGCCTGGAAATAGACAGGAGTTTCACAACACCTCATTTTACCCTCTCCCATATCTTACCATCCGTGCATACCAAACCGGAGAAACCCCCGGTTTAAACGGCACAACCCGGCAGGGAAAACAAGCGGCATCGCCCTCGCACCGCTCCCTGCCGGGTTCCTTTTATCCTGATGCAGTCTAAGGAAAAAGCGGCATACACCATGTCAACACGCTCGGCAAACAGGTGGGCTGTTAAATGGGCCATTAAAAGCTGTTATTTTTAGGGCTGTCAACAGGGCTCTTATAAGAGGTGAAAAATGAACGTGAAATTTTCCGAAGATATTGTCCCCATTAGCGATCTAAAGGCCAATCCCGGCAAAATTGTCCGTGAGGTCCAGGAAGTCAGCAGGCCGGTGGTGCTGACCAGTCGCGGAAGAGGTGTGGCCGTGGTTCAGTCCCTCAGCGATTTTGAGGCTGAGGCAGAAGAGCGCCGCTTCATGAAAGGCATCATCAAGGGAATGGTGGATCTGGAAGAGGGGCGTGAGATCGGCCTTGAGGATGCAAAGAAAAGGTTGAATCTGGAGTAATATGGCAGAGCGCCAGATGCTATAGCCCTTGAAATTATGAAACCACGAAGGCCACGAAACGCACGAAGAACAGCCTTCTTCGTGTTCTTCGCGTACTTCGTGGTTCACTCAATTGTAAGGGGTGGTCGTCTAATCCCGTCCCTTCTTCGCCAGCTTGGCCACATAGGTTTCCAGCTTCAATCCGCTGATCGCAAACTTCATAAAATTCACAATACTCTTTGGAGAATACAACGCCCGGGTCAGATCGGAAAAGATCTGATACTTCTTCGGGGTATAGGGAAACCAGTTGGCCTCCATCTTCTTGGAATCCTTATCAACCAGAATCGCCTTGATGTTGGTAAAGGCATAAAACCCAAATTCACCTTTATACCTTCCGAAGCCGCTCTTCTGAACCCCGCCGAAGGGCAGGGCATGGTTGCCCTCGGTAAGCATGACGTTGTTGATGGAGACATTGCCCGTGTATATGGCCCGGGCAACCCGGTCGGCTCGTTTCAGATCTTTTGACCAGACCGACGCAGAGAGGCCGTACTCCGGATCATTGGCCAGGTCAATGGCCTGGGACTCACTGTGGAAGGAATAGATGGGCAGCAGGGGGCCGAAGTTTTCCTCACGGTCGATGAGCATATCCGGGGTGACGCCTTCCACGATCATGGGGGGAACGAACTCGCTTTCACCGTCCCAGTCCGCGCCGGTCAGGAAAACCGCGCCTTTTTCCTTGGCGTCGGCCACCTGGGCGGCGATGGCTTTTACCTGACCCCGGGTGCACATGGGGCCGATATCCGCGCTGCCGTCGTTGTCCCGTTTCTGGATGAGTTTGAGGGTTTCCCGGACCAGGTTCTCTTTGAAGCTGTCGTATATAC
>JAKSBB010000770.1 GCA_022361315.1 Desulfobacterales bacterium | reverse complement strand
GTCTGATCCCGGTGCCCGTGCGCTCTACCTTTTTCCCTTGAAAGCACTGGCCAGAGATCAGATGGATACGGTACAGCAAATGCTTGTTCGGGCAGGCTCCTTGAAATTAGGAACCCCGGCATTGAAGGCCGGGGTATACGACGGGGATATTACCGCTTACCAGAAGTCCAAGATCAGAAAAAATCCGCCCCACGTATTGTTATCCAACCCGGAAATGCTTCACCTGGCCATGCTGGCCCACCACCATCTCTGGGCGGATTTTTTTGCCAATCTCAAGTATGTGGTCGTGGATGAGGTGCACACCTACCGGGGTGTCATGGGGTCAAACATGGCATGGGTGTTCCGACGGTTGCTGAGGATCTGCCGTCATTACGGTGCCGACCCCGTCTTTATCTTCTGCTCCGCCACCATCGCAAACCCTGCCCAGCTATCCGCAAAGCTCACGGGGCTCGATGTCCGTGTGGTGGATGTTCAGGGGGCACCGTCGGGTAAAAAAGAAGTCCTGATGATGCGGGGGCTGGATGGCGCCGCCCAGACCGCAATTACATTGATCCATGCCGCTGTCCACAGGAAACTGCGCACCATCGTTTATACCCAGTCGAGAAAGATTACCGAGCTGATCGCCATCTGGGCATCCCAGAAGGCCAAATCCTTTGCGGACAAAATATCCGCATACCGGGCCGGTTTTCTTCCCGAAGAGCGGCGTGAGATTGAAAAGAAACTGGCATCAGGAGAACTGCTTACCGTGGTTTCCACATCTGCGCTGGAACTGGGTATCGATATCGGAAATCTGGATCTTTGCATTCTTGTGGGGTATCCGGGCACCATCATGTCCACCTGGCAACGGGCCGGCAGGGTGGGGCGGGACGGTAAAGACTCCGCCCTGGTGCTCATCGCCCACGAAGATGCACTGGACCAATACTTCATCAACCATCCGGATATCTTTTTTGACATGCCGCCGGAAACAGCCCTTATCAATCCTAAAAATCCCACTGTGATGCATCGTCACCTGGACTGCGCCGCTGCCGAACTCACGTTGCAATCCCATGAACCCTTTGTTGCCGACAGCATGGTGGGCGCCGGGATCGGCCATATGGTGAACAAAGGTCAATTGCTCCAAAGCCGGGATGGATCCGTTTGGTATTCCGCCAGAAAATCACCGCACAGGGAGGTCAGTCTCCGGGGGACCGGACGGACGGTACCCATTTTCCGGGAGGAGACCCGGGAAAGCCTGGGAGACATCGACTGGCACAGGTCCTTTTTTGAAACCCATGAAGGAGCGGTTTATCTTCATCGGGGTAAAACCTATGTGATCACCCACTTTGACCACGTCAAAGGTGTGGTACGGGGTAAAGAAGAGATCGTCAACTACTATACCCGGGCAAGATCTTCTAAGCATACGGAAATTCTGGATGTGAAGGATACACGTCTGGTGGGGAATACCCGGATCGGTTACGGTACGCTGCGTATCCGGGAACAGGTCACCGGGTATGACCGGAAACTTGTATCCACCGGTAAATCCATTGGTATTGTTCCCCTGGATCTGCCCGAAATGACATATGAAACCCAGGGTCTCTGGATGGAAATACCCGACAGAGTCAGAGACGATGTGGAGATGCGGCACATGCATTTTATGGGGGGCATCCACGCCATGGAGCATGCGGCCATCGGGATTATGCCTTTGTTGGTAATGACGGACCGCAACGATCTTGGTGGCATTTCAATCCCCTACCATCCCCAAACAGATAAGGCAACGGTGTTCGTCTATGACGGGGCACCCGGCGGATTGGGGCTCTCAAGGCAGGCCTTTGAAAATGCCGAAATGCTGATGCGCCGTACCCATGAGGCCATATCCGATTGTCCGTGTGACACGGGGTGTCCGGCCTGTGTTCATTCCCCCAAATGCGGCTCGGGTAACCGTCCCATAGATAAGTTTGCCGCCGGTACGATTCTGGAGATGATGCTGAAAGGCAACGGTGATAAGCCGTTATCTCCGTTGACCATTCCATCGGCTGTCAGGCCCGGGGAATTTGTGGGCCCCTCCCCGGACAGTCACCCCCCGGAAGCCGCTGAGCCGCCTGAACGATACGGTGTGCTGGATATCGAAACCCGCCGATCCGCCAAGGATGTGGGGGGCTGGCACCGTGCGGACCGAATGGGGGTCAGTTGCGCCGTACTTTACGATGCTGCGGATGATAGGTTCCACACCTATTACCAGGATGATATGGACGCACTCGTGGACCATTTGAAGAAACTTGATCTGGTGATCGGCTTTAATATCCAGAGATTTGACTACAAAGTCCTTTCCGGCCTTCATTCTTTTAATTTTCAGAAGCTGCCCACCCTTGACCTGCTGATGAAAATACACGAACGCCTTGGATACCGTCTCGGGTTGGACCATCTGGCAAAAGAAACCCTGGGCCAGGAGAAAAGTGCTGACGGTCTGCAGGCCCTTGAATGGTGGGCCCAGGGTGAAATTGAAAAAATCGTTACCTATTGCACCCAGGATGTAAGGGTCACCCGGGATCTTTACATCTATGGCCGTGACCACCGGTATTTAGTATTTAAAAACAAGGCCGGATACCAGGTAAGAGTACCTGTAGACTGGTGCTGAGCCGAATAACGCCAGCTGTTTTCCTGTAATTTTCTCAACCCTTCCACTTTTATTTCGGATCAAAAATTAGTTTACACTTTTGTAAATAAATACCGGTTTCTGCCTTGCGCCTTGCTTGATTTCTTGGTAGAAAAGAAATTTTTTCTGTGTTAGGAAGATGTTAACCATACAGAAAACCTAATATTAACGGACAGATCCGGGAGATGAAGATGCGGTTTTGGTTTATTATCCCTGCAGTGGTACTGGCCCTGACCATGGGCAATGCAGGGGCAAATGACGGGGAAAACGCCTACGTAGGATCGGCAGCCTGCAAGGAGTGCCATCAGGAACAATACGACAATTTCATGAACTACTCAAAAAAGGCGGATTCTTTCACCAGCATCAAAAAAATGGAAAAGAAACTGACCCCCGAGGAATACCGGGAGTGTTTTGAATGCCATACCACCGGATACGGAAAGCCCGGCGGATTTATATCGGAAACCCAGACGCCGGAGGTAAAAGATACGGGTTGCGAAGTCTGCCATGGACCGGGCTCTCTCCACGCTGAATCCGGTGATCCCGACGATATCATTCTGAAGATGGGGTTGGAAGTCTGCATGACCTGCCATAACCAGGAGCGGGTGGCGGATTTTGATTTCAAACCATTGATGTACGGCGGGGCACACTGATGACTAAATTATTCACGCTGATCAACAGCAGGCTATGGGTTAAGGTGCTGATACCGGTATCACTGGCGGTCATCCTCGTCATGATTACCTCTTTATGGGTCTCCATTGTATCCCAGAAAGAATTCGGCCATGAACAGTTGGCAAGCCAGAATGAAATCCTGGCGAGAGCTGTGGAAGGCGGTATGTTTGATGCACTTGCCATTGGTGATAACGATACGGTGAGGACCCAGTTCAGGCGTCTCAACGAAAAAGTTAAGAACCTTAAAGTGTATGTGTATGATTTTAACGGGGTGGTCTCTTTTTCAACGGACATTGATTCCGTCGGCAAAACCATGGACGCCTATACCAGCGCAGATGGCCTTTCTGATTTAAACGACATGCTTGAGTCGGGTAAAGCCTCCGGTGTTTCAGTCACCATGCTCACCGGGGAGGAAGGGTTTGTCATTAAGAACGAACCGATTCTCAACGAAAAAAAATGCTTCCACTGCCACGGCCGGAAACGTGAGGTGCTCGGTGGTATATCCGTTCTATCATCCATGACCGCTGTTCAGGAAAGCATCCGTCAGGGAAGAAACACCAGTATAATGATTTCCGTGGCCGGATTATGCATGATTATCTTTCTGGTCTGGTTGATCTTCGTTCTGTTGGTGAATAAAAAGGTTGCCCTTGTGATGACGGCTACCTCCAAGTTGAGACAAAAAGATTTTACGCACCAGACAATGATTGGCCGCGGAGATGAGATTTCCCACATTTTGAATCGGATTAATCTGGTCACCGGAGAACTCAACGATACCATCCGTAAGATCATTGAAAATTCCGGCCGTCTGAAAGATTCTTCCCAAAAAATGAATGATATTGCCCACACACTGGATGCTTCCAGCTCAGAAGCCTCACAAAAAGCATCCAACGTGTCCGCGGCCGCCGAGGAAATGAGTGCGAATAATACCAGCATTGCAACGGCAATGGACGATGCCTCGGCATCCATGAATGCCCTGGCAGCTGCCGTGGATGAAATGAGTGCCACAGTGGGGGAAATTGCCAGAAACTCTTCGGACTCCAAACAGATCATTGACAGGGTAGTGGACAGTTTTTCCGATATTCTCTCTGCTGTTGAGGAACTGGGTGCCCGTGCGGAAGGCGTGGACGAGGTCACCGACGAGATCCGGTCTATTTCGGAACAGGTATCCCTGCTGGCCCTGAATGCAAAAATCGAGGCGGCAAGAGCGGGTGATGCCGGTAAAGGGTTTGCTGTGGTGGCCCAGGAAATTACCGAACTTGCCCAGGATACCAACCGTTCTACAGTGGATGCGGATGAAAAAATGGCCCGGATCAAGACCACCGTAGGGGAACTGATTCAACAGGTATCCGGCCTGGCTGAAGATGTTAAAAACAGCGATGATGCCATTTCCGGCATTGCTGCTTCGGTGGAAGAACAGGACGTTACAACGTCTGAAATAGCCAAAAGCATTAACGAGGTCAGTGGACGCATCTCCGAGGTGAACGCAAGTGTGACACAGGGCGCGAAAGTTGCCTCGGAAATTGCAATGGATATCGTGGGTGTGGAATCAATGTCTACAAAAGTTCAGGAAGAAAGCCACACGCTGAACAAAGGGGCGGAAGATCTCGCCGGAATGGCGGAATCCTTTGCCGCGATGATGAAACAGTTCAAGGTCTGATGAAAAGCTGACAACTCGGGGTGTTGTTATTAAGACAACACCCGGTTGGCCAGGGCATCAAGCACCGGTCCGGCCTTTTCCCGTATTACCAGATCGCAACGGTTGTCGAATGGGGTATCTGACAGGTTTATAATGACCACGAACGCCCCTGCGCTTCTGGCATATTCGGGCATGGAGGCGGCCGGCTGTACCAGCAGGGTGGAGCCGATGGCAATAAAGACATCACTTTGGGAGGAGAGCCGGGCTGCTTCCCGGGTTTCCCTTTCGGGCATCGCCTGGCCGAAGGATACTGTATCCGGCTTGAAGTAACCGCCGCATTCACATTCAGGCGCAAGCTCCCCGCTGCTGATCCGTTTCATGGCCTCATCCCAGGAGGTGAGGCTGCTGCAGGACATGCAGCGGATACGTCTGGAATTGCCATGGAGTTCGATCACCTTGGTATCCTCAATGCCGGATGCCTGATGCAGTCCGTCAATGTTCTGGGTGATGACGGCGGTTAACCGGCCGGCACGGCTCAAACGGGCAAGGGCCTGATGACCTTTGTTCGGTGTGGCATGTCGCAATCCCTTTTCCATTTCCAGCCGCTGCTTCCAGTACTCGATCCTGGCCGTTTTGGAAGACATGAATTCGTCAAAGTAAACGGGGCGGAACTTATCCCAGAGGCCGCCCTGGCTGCGATAGTCGGGAATTCCGGATTCTGTTGAGATGCCGGCACCTGTAAATGCCACTACCGAGGCGCCGTTCCTTATACGCCCGGCAATCTTATCAACGGCGGCCAGTGCGTCAGAAGTCAGTTTTTTTTGCTTCCCCATGGTAAAATCCTCCTGAATAATTTCTCATACAGTGAATGGATCTCCGGGATACGGAAAAGCCTTCCGGCTAACCCTAACAGACATAAAAACAGTAAACCCAACACCATGCAGATGGTCAGATCCGTCAACAATGTGCCGGGGGGGATGACCCCGGTAACAAGTGGATGGACTGCATGAAGGAGTATTCCTAATCCCAGGCTTAATCCTACCATTTTGAGAAAGAAAAGGTAAACCGAGGATTTTTCAGTGTTCCCGCTTCTGCGGCTCCAGGCTTCAAACAATAAGAAACATGTCATCGCGGCAGACAACGCCAACCCGAGCGCAACCCCCCGAACCCCCATATAGGTCATGGCGAGATATATAACGGGTAGTCCGGCAAGAACAGCCACGGAAGAGAACAGGGCCGGCAGGATTGTGTTCTGGGTGGCATAATACCCTCTGGATACAATGGTTTGGGCGGAGAACGCAAAGGTGCCGATGAGGAAGAAGGGCAGGATGCCTGCGGTCAATGTGACGGCATCCTCACCAAATGCCCCGCGTTTAAACAGAAAGGAAACAACTTCATGGCGAACCACCATGAAAAGTGCAGAAAACGGAATGACCAGAAAGACAAACTTCAGGGTCTGGTTCATGACCCGGTTCAGTTCGGTAAACTTCTTCTCAGCAGCCAGCCGGGCAAGATAAGGATAGGAAGCAGTCCCCACGGCCTGACCGAAAAAACCCACGAGAAACACCATCACCCGGAACGCATAGTTCATGGCACTGATGCTGCCTTCACTGAGGAATGAGCCGAAAAACTTCATCAGCACTTCCGTGGAAAAGGTCATGGCAAGCCCCAGCATCAACGGAAGGGTAAGAAGGATATACTTAATAAAGTCCGGATGCCTCAGGTTAAATGTTACCTGGTACCTGAGGCCGGCCTTTCCGGCTCCAAACAATTGTAACAGAAATGCCCCGCCAAATGCTCCGCCGAGGACCCCCCAGGCAAACCCTTCCATCCCCAGTACCGGGTGCAGGCATACCCCGCCGATGATGATGCCCAGATTATATATCAGGGGGGACAGGGCGGGGATGAAAAATCGTTCATTGGCGAATTGAACCGCCATAAAAAGCCCGCCGCAGAAAAAAAAGAACTGGGCCGGTATAATAATCCGGGTCATGCGAACGGCCTGGGAGACCGTTGCCGGATCTTTAAGCCCCGGCGCCAGAAGATTTATCAATTCCGGCGTAAACATCATGGAAAGCAGGATAAAAACGAGAAGCACCGACCCGCATCCGTTCATAACGATGGAAAGTACCCGGTATCCTTCGTCTTCGTTTTTTTCTTTAATATACCGGGTAAAAATAGGAATGAAGGTGATGGACAAAAAACCGGATGCCACCACATGGTTCAGGATTTCGGGAATCACAAAGGCGACCTGGTAGGCGTCCACGCCTGCGTTATTACCGCCGACCATGGCGATGGTGGATTCACGGACCAGTCCGATGAGCCGGCTGGCGAACACCGAGGCCATCATAATAAATGATGCAAAACCGATTTTTGTTAAGGTCGCTGAAGTTGTCATAGTCCTTTGTCCGAACCTGATTTAACACAAGCCCGGGTCAAAATAAAGCTGACCCGTGAAAAAGGTTTGACTAGAACCACGGGCGGTCGATATATTGATGAGGTTAGTAACCAAACCCAATATCACAGGAACCACGCTTATGTTTTCAAAACTCGGGATTGCCGCTCTCCTTTCCGCTTTTACCATAGGGGTGCTCAGTATGATATCCAAATTCACCAATTCGGATAATATCTGGGCAGATATTTCGCTTTCATCCCTGTCTGAAGATGTGGCTGAATCTGTTATCAACGCCGTGTCTGTGGAAAGTGTACAAAACGCACTTGACGTCCTGTTCTACGATGTACACCTGGCCGCCGTTCTGGTGGGCCTCGGGGTACTCTTTTTCTTTATTGCACTTTTTGTGAAAGAACAATGATACCGGACACAGCGCGTTTAAATGTCCAGCACGGTGATAACAGGGAATAAAAACTCAAGTATCGGAAGGTTAGTATAATGACGGGATTATCTGACATGATGAACCCGGGGGAGAAGGGACACAGACATACCAAATTGTCCCGCCGGGATTTTTTGCGATTATCCGCACTGACGGCCCTGCCGTTGTCAGGTGTGGGACTTTTATCCGGCTGCGCGGTTGACCCCGTAACCGGACAAAAGCAGCTGATGCTGATGTCCAGGGAGCAGGAGGTGGCCATAGACCGCCAGCACTCTCCGTTTCAGTTTTCATCTGACTACGGGGTGACCCAGGACCGCGCATTAAACGAGTATGTGGCCGGAGTGGGAAAACGGATGCAACCCGCGGTTCACCGTCAGGATATGCCCTACAATTTCCAATGTGTGAACGCCACTTACATAAATGCTTACGCCTTTCCCGGAGGGTCCATCGCAGTCACCCGGGGCATTCTTCTGGAGCTTCAGAATGAGGCTGAGCTTGCGGCGCTCCTCGGCCATGAGCTGGGTCACGTCAACGCCAGGCATTCAGCCGAACAACAATCCAAAAGCGCGATTTCCGGCATTGTGGTCAGTGGACTGGCCGCCATCGCAAACACTCAGGCCCCGGGCCTTGGGGAACTCACCCAGCAATTGGGTGCCCTGAGTACCGGTCTTTTTCTGTCCAGCTACAGCAGGGAAAACGAGCGTGAAGCAGACCGGCTCGGCCACCAGTACATGACAGCCACCAGCTACAACTCCAGGGGATTTGTGGGGCTGATGGATATGCTCAACAGCCTGAACAAGGGCCATTCATCCAGCGTGCAAATGCTTTTTTCCACCCACCCCATGAGTTCTGAACGTCTGGAGGCAGCCGTACGAAGGGATGCCGGGCAATATGCCGGAACCAGGGACTTGCCCCTCCACAGAGACCGGTATATGGACAGTATTGCAGGGTTGAGACAAAAGAAGGGTGCCATTAAATTGCTTCAGCAGGGTGAGCAGCACCTGGGCAAAGAGGAATATGACAAAGCTGAAACGGCCTTTCGTTCCGCCATCAGAAAGTGGGACCGGGACTATACCGCCCATGTGCTTATGGCCAAATGCATGCTGATCCAGAAAAAGGCGGACCAGGCGGTTTCCTTTGCGTCAAAGGCCAAGCAACTTTACCCGGAAGAATCCCAGGGGCATTATGTGGCCGGCCTGGCAAATCTGTCTGCCAATAAGTTCGGCCAGGCCAACAGGGACTTTTCAAAATGTGACCAGATTCTTCCCGGCAATCCCCAGGTGACCTTTTACCGTGGCTATTCTCTGGATAAGGATAACCGGAAATCCCCGGCAGCCACCCTGTACCGAAATTATCTGGAAGCCATCAATTATGCCTCCAACAAATACAGCCAGTACGCTTACAAGCGGTTGAAAGCGTGGGGGTATGCCAACTGATCCGGTCCCTGAGTCCATCCGGGCGGACTGTCTTTCGCTGATTAATGAGAGCCGAACCATGACCGTGTCAACGGGTGGAGACGATCCCTGGTCAGCCCCTGTTTACTACCTGTACCGGGACAATTGCTTTTTCTTTTTTTCCAGTCCGGAATCCCGGCATATTAAGGACGGTGCCGGGAACCGTTGTGCTGCTTCTTTATTTGAGGATTCAACGGACATTACGCAGCTTCGCGGCATCCAGATGTCGGGACGGATTGAATCCTCAGGATCGCACGCCAAAGCCGCGCGAACGGCGGTGGCATACGCCAGACGTTTCGGCCTTAAAACATCCGGCGGCAATGCCATTGATTTTTTTAAAACACATTACCGTGCCGGGCTCTACCGGTTTGTACCCGAAGAGATTTACTATATGGACAACCGACGGGGATTCGCGCAGAGAGTCAAGATAGATTTATGAAATTTTCATCGCTGAAAGAAACGGTTGCCTTTCTTAAAACTCAGGGGGAAGTCGCCGTCGTTGATCATGAGGTCGATCCCTACCTTGAAATGGCGGAAATCACCCGGCAGGTTCACCAGGCACAGGGGCCGGCACTCCTGTTCACTCGGATCAAAAACGCGTCTTTTCCGGCAGTATCCAACCTGTTCGGGACCTGGGAGCGCACCCTCAAAATCTTTGAGCCTCAGCTGGAACAGGTCAAGGCCCTGGTGGACCTTCGATCTGATCCGTCCCTGGCACTGCGCTCGCCGGCCAAAGGCGTCGGAGCCGCAAAAGCACTGATTCATGCCCTGCCCATGAGAACCCGGGGCGCTTTGTCTCAGCGGACAACCATCGACCGGTTGCCATTGATTCAATGCTGGCCAAATGATGGTGGTGCATTTGTATTGCTGCCCCAGGTGTTTTCCCGGGATCCTGAGCACCCGGGTATGTTGACCTCGAACCTGGGCATGTATCGGGTTCAGCTGAGTGGAAACGATTACGCCCCCAATGCAGAAATCGGTCTTCATTACCAGATCCACCGCGGCATATCCGCACACCACAAAAAAGCCATGGCCATGAACCGCCCCCTGAAGGTAACCATCTTCATCGGCGGTCCCCCGGCCCACACCCTTGCCGCGGTGATGCCCCTACCGGAGAACGTTCCGGAAGTGGCATTTGCCGGAGCGCTTGCCGGCCGGAACTTCAGATACCGGGAGGAGAACGGATTTATTTTGTCCGGGGATGCTGATTTTTGCATCACAGGTCTGCTTGTTCCCAATGAAACAAAGCCCGAAGGGCCGTTTGGCGACCACCTGGGGTATTATTCTCTTACCCACGACTTTCCATATATGAAGGTCGTATCGGTTCATCACAGGCCGGGGGCTATATTTCCCTTCACCGTGGTGGGACGTCCCCCTCAGGAAGATTCCAACTTTGGCCGTCTGATTCATGAAATCACCCGTTCTGCCATCACGGATACCCTTCCGGGTGTCACCGGGGTGAATGCCGTTGATGATGCCGGTGTTCATCCGCTTCTGCTGGCCAAGGCCCATGAAAGATACGTCCCCTATGAGCCCAGGCAACCCAGAGAGATCCTGACCCACGCCAGTGCGATTTTAGGCACAGGACAGCTTTCACTTGCCAAATACCTGTGCATCTGTGCCCATGAAGATAATCCCGGCCTTGATCTGAACTGTGAACAGGAATTTTTTCAGCACATGCTGGAACGAATTGATTTTTCAAGGGATATACACTTCACTACCCGGACCACCATGGATACACTGGACTATTCAGGCCGGGGACTGAACGAGGGATCAAAAGTTGTTTTCGCTGCGGCCGGGTCC
>JAKSBB010000706.1 GCA_022361315.1 Desulfobacterales bacterium | reverse complement strand
CCATCGTGGGATCGTCCATGGCCATTGCCATCGCAGGCTCCCTGGTCTGGGCCCACCACATGTACACCTCGGGCATGAGCGATACGGCCGTGTTTGTCTTCTCCCTGCTCACATTTGTGGTGGCCATCCCGTCGGCCATCAAGGTGTTTTCCTGGGTGTCCACCCTGTACAAAGGGGCCATTGAAATGACACCGCCCCTGTTTTTGTCCCTCTGCTTCATCTATCTGTTTTCCGTCGGTGGCCTGACCGGCCTGGTACTGGGTGCTGCCGGCCCGGATGTACACGTCCACGACACCCATTTCGTGGTGGCCCACTTCCACTTCACCATGTTCGGGGGGACGGGATTTGCCTTTTTTGCGGCCCTCCACTACTGGTGGCCAAAGATGTTCGGCCGGATGTACGATTTCAGGAAGGCATACATCGCCTCTGCACTGATCACCGGCGGGTTCATCTTCCACTACGTGCCCATGTTTATTCTGGGGCTTCAGGGACTGCCCAGACGCTACTACGACTATCTGCCCCAGTATGCCACGGGCAATTTTCTGGCCGGTTTCGGCGCCTTGTTCATGATCATCGGTATCGGCCTGATGTTTTACAACCTGGCCGTAACCCTTCGTCAGGAACGCAATGCCCCGGCAGATCCCTGGGGCGGGGTCACCCTGGAGTGGAAAACGGCAGCACCACCGCCCCTGCATAACTTTGACAGGGATCCGGAGGTGCTGGACTACCCCTACGATTTTTCCGGGGTGGGGGAAAATCAGGAAAAACAAAGTAAATCAAACGCATAAGGGGATGTCCGTATGTCTTTGCATCAGACCTCACCACATGACGACGAAACCGGTAAAAAGCTGGGGATGTGGCTCTTCCTTTACACGGAGATTATTCTTTTCGGCGGCCTCTTTGTTCTCTATGCCGTGTACCTCACCGTACACACCGAGGACTTTATTGAAGGGGGCAAGCAGCTCGACCGGTTGTTCGGTCTTGCCAATACGGTGATCCTGCTGATCTCAAGCTTTGCCGTGGCCGCCTCCATCACCGCCGTTCAGAAATCCCAGAAGGGGATTGCCATGGGCAGTCTTGCCGCCTCTCTTCTCTGCGGACTGATATTTCTGGTCAACAAATATTTCGAGTGGGGGCACAAATTTGAGATCGGTCTCTACCCCAATTCGGAACGGCTCCTGGACGGTCCGACAGGCCAGAACGTATTCTTCGGTCTTTATTACGTCATCACGGGACTCCACGGTATCCACATCGTTATCGGCATGACGGTGCTGGCCGTGGCCATGGCCTATGTCCAGGCCGGAAAAATCACCCCCACCCGGTTTGCCCTGCTTGAAAATGCGGGGCTTTACTGGCATCTGGTGGATTTGATCTGGATATTTATTTTTCCGTTGTTTTACCTGATCATCTGAGGTTCCAGAGGAGATTATTATGACAGAAAAGGCACATATCATATCTTATAAAACATTGCTGATGACGCTGCTGGCCCTATTCGTACTCACCGGGATCACCGTGGGGGCCTCCTATGTGGACCTGGGCAAGCTCAACGTATGGGTGGCGTTGTTAATCGCCTCCTTTAAAGGCACCCTGGTGCTGATGATATTCATGCATATGAAGTTTGAGGGACGGACACTTAGGCTGTCGTTTATATCAACCATCGGCTTTCTGGCCATTATGATCGGATTTACTTTCTGGGACATTGCTTTTAGGTAAGGAATTTTTATGAATGATATTATAAATCCCGTCGACCTGGTGGACAGGTCATTTTACTTTATCATCGGGTTTTCCTTTGTCTTTCTCTTTGCCATTACCGCGGTGATGATCTACTTTGTCATCCGGTACCGCAGAAGCCGGCATCCTGTGGCAGCAGATATCCGGGGCAACCTCTGGCTTGAGATTGCCTGGATCTCCATACCCACAGTGATCGCCATGTTCATGTTCATATCCGGGTGGCAGGCTTATACCGGCCTTCGGAATGTCCCGGACGACGCCATGGAAATTGAAGTGCTGGGGCAGTCCTTCTCCTGGATCTTTCTTTATGACAACGACAAGGAAACGGAAAACGAAATCGTGGTGCCGGTGAATAAACCGGTGAAGATGAATATCACCTCCGGGGATGTGATTCATTCCATGTTCATCCCCGCATTCCGGGTGAAAGTCGATGCGGTGAAAGGCGTCACCACCTATGCCTGGTTTCTCCCCGAGGAAAAAGGCGAATACTTCTTCCAGTGCACGGAGTTCTGCGGCACCGGTCATGCCGATATGACCGGGGTGGTAAAAGTGGTCTCCCAGGAAGAATTTGACGAATGGTTTGCCGAAGAAGATGAGTGGTAATCCGGTCATACTCCCGGACACCCCGACCGGTGGCCGGTTAACCCTTTCTTTCAAGGCGTTGCTGGAACTGACCAAGTGCCATCTCAGCCTGTATATCGCCCTGTCTGCCACTTCCGGTCATGTGCTTGCTGCCGGCCGGTTCTCCCTTGATAGTCTGATCATCGGTGGTCTTACGCTCCTGCTGTCCTGCGGATCTGCCGTTCTCAACAATATCCAGGACAGGGTGTGGGACAATGGGAGCGCCAGAACCCGGACCCGGGTGCTGGTGACCCACTGCAATATGGCGCCGCGTGCGGCCGTTCTGGCTGCTGTGCTTATTTTTTCCGGGCTTGGCGGTCTTTTCTTCTTTTGTGCGTCACCCGTGCCGTTTTATCTGGGGACTGCTGCCATAGGCCTGTACAATGGTCTGTATACGCCGCTTAAAAAATATACACTCTGGGCCATGGTGCCCGGTACCCTATGCGGCATGATCCCTCCGGCAATGGGATGGACGGCGGTTCCAACAGGGATATCTGCTTCGGATGTCTCAGGCCTGTGGATTGTCATGGCGGCCCTTGGATTCTGGCAACTGCCGCATTACCTGCTCATCAGTCTGCGGCATTCCGTTGTGGATGACGGTGGTCAGGGGGGCGGGTCGGAACGCCCCGGATTCAATCAAATCTGGTCTCCAGAGGAAATACGGTGGCAGGTGCTGATCTGGACCGGTTTGTTCAGTCTCAGCATGATCTTGTTTCAGGTGAAGGGATGGATCGTTTCTCCGGGGTTGGCCATCGGGAACATGGCTGTTGCCGTGTTGCTGCCCTTTGCCATGGGAGGGATGCTGACGCCGGCCGGTGGAAAACGAAGAACCGGTCTCTGTCTGGCAATGATCAACCTTTCCATGCTTGGATTCCTGAGCATCGCCGTACTGGACAGAATCTAATTCCAGTTTAGATTTCTTCCCAAGATCTCCCCATAAAATCAGTGTTCAAAAATATGGGTCAGATGCCCGTATCCCTCGGCCTCAAGGCGATCCTGAGGTATAAACCGAAGGGATGCCGAATTGATGCAGTAGCGGAGTCCTGTGGGAGCGGGGCCATCGCTGAATACATGGCCCAGGTGACTGTCCGCGGTTCTGCTCCGTACTTCCACTCTCCGCATGAAAAAGGAATTGTCTTCCACTTCCCGGATTTCATCTTTGTCTATGGGGCGGGTAAAGCTTGGCCATCCCGTACCGGAATCAAACTTATCCTTGGATGAAAACAAGGGAATACCTGAGACGATGTCAACGTAAATCCCTTCAGCCTTGTTATTCCAATAGGCGTTATTAAATGCCGGTTCAGTGCCTTCTTCCCGAACCACTTTGTATTGAAGAGCCGTCAGCCGTTTCTTAAGTTCAGAATCCGAGGGTATGGTGACTTTGGGGGCAGGCAGTTCAGATTCGTTGAACACCTGGTTGTTACCGTTGTACCAGAAATTTTTGATGAAATTGTCCCTTCCGGAACCGGCCCGGTAGAATTTGTATCGGATGGGGTTCTTGGTATGGTAGTCCTGGTGGTATTCTTCCGCCTCATAGAACTGAGACGCTGCAAGGACTTCTGTGGCCAAAGGGGCGTTAAATATCCGTGCCGTTTCAATTCTTTGGATCATTTCCAGGGCCTGTTCCTTTTGATCCGGGGAGTGATAGAACACGGCGGGCCTGTACTGGCTGCCCCGGTCCACAAATGAGCCCTCTCCATCCGTGGGATCAATCTGCTGGAAAAAGATTTTCAGCAGTTCCCGGTAAGAAATCCGGGCCGGGTCAAAGGTAATCCGGACCGCCTCAGCGTGGCCTGTGGTACCGGAAGATACCTGTTCATATGTGGGATTCTCAACATGGCCGCCCAGATATCCGGATACCACATCAAGGACCCCCTCCCGCCCTTCAAACGCTGACTCCACACACCAGAAACAACCGCCGGCAAATGTTGCCAGTTCAACCTTATCATTCATTGTTCTCTCCTTTGTCTGGGTGGATGATCCGGAACAGGCGAATACCAGAAGGATTCCGGTGACCGCCAGAACGATGCTCCCCCATTTTTTTGATTTCAGATACACACTGCAGGGGAATTCCATGTTAATCTCCTAGGAAAGTAAGTTGTAACTAAATAATAGTGTAGGAACGATTTACCGGGTGTGCAAGTCAGCGGATCAGAGTTTCTTTTCTGTGGCGATGATTTCAGTGAGTCCGTCGTGGAGATCGCAGATGATCTGATTGGCGGAAACACCAAGGCGGCGGGCATTGGAGATGTCAAAAACGGCTTTTTCCACGGCGGTTTTTTCACCACCGGTACCCCGGATCTGGAGATGATGGCGGGTGACAGCCTCTTTCAGGATGTCCCGGTGCCGGTCGAGCTTTGGGAGCCGGATATGAACACCGGCCCGCATGGCGGTTCCAATGTTTGTGGGGCAGGAGGACAAAAAGCCCAAAGAGGGATCGAATGCAAAATCCAGGGAGACATTCAGGTAGTTCAGTCCCTTTAGCAAACGATTAAATACACCGGACAGATCCGCATTGGCGGACAGCGCCATGACTCTCAGATGATCTTCTTCATTTACCCAGACCCGAAAGCCCTGGTCCCGGCTTAAAAATACACCCCGGGCTGTTGGGAAATCTTGATTCAGCCCGGCGGACTCCTGGAATCTGTCACCCCTGGGAAAGGCCAGTTTCTGCGTCCGCATCGCGTCGTACTCATCCGGGGAGAGATCTGTAAAGGAGATGTAGTTACCGGACAGGTCCGGCGGCAGTTTACCCAGGGCGTCTCCTGTCCTTTTTTCCAGTTCAATCCGATCTGCCGCACTCATATGGGGGCAAAAGGGCAGTTGGTTGAGATTTCTGGCCACCCGGATGCGGCTGGATCGTATGAACATGCCTTCGGGGTCCGCATTCGGCAGGGATACCGGTGAAAATTCATCCCGGTGAATCCGGGTTTGGAAGGGATCTGCTTCTATTTTGTGATAGTCCCTGATAATGGGGGATAATACGGATTCGAAATGCGTGTAGGTCTCCCGGTCGCCAAGATAAATGCCGATACTGGAGTCGGCATTTTCCAGACCCGACCGGATCGCAGCGTCTATGGTGAATCCGGTGGCGGTTTGTTTCCCGGCCAGGTCAGCATACACTTCCGGTGTCAAATATTTTTTGATGAGGGAGTCGGCGCCGGCGGGAAACCGGGGCAGTTCAGCTTTCATATCTGGAGGACTGAGAAGAGATGCCCCTGGCAAGACGGGTCTGGATTTTATCCAGCATCTTGCATTGGGCATGGCATTTGGGAAGCTCCTTTCTGAATTCGCAGTTCAGACAGGGGCTTTTTGTCAGGTAGCCGATCTCAAAATCAAATCTGTCACGTTTTATTGGGTTATTTTCCATACCGGTTTTTATCCAAATTCAAATCAGTGTAAGGGTTCTTATATCATTTTAGGGCGCAGGCCGTCAATGAGACGGTGTCCATGATTTAATTGCAGGTGCCTGGGGGGTGGGTAAAGAAATAATATTGTTTGGGCCAAAGCCTTGTCATAACAGAATACAAATGATACATGAAAAACTTGGAACATTGTTACGCTAAAAAATCACTGAATACAATTTAAGAATTGAGGGTAGCGCTTGTGGCTGAATCAAGATTCGCAGAACTGAAAGAGAAAGAGAAGCTGGCAAGAAAACAGATTGTGATCGAATCTGCTCTGGCATTGTTTGCCAAGAAACCCTTTTACGAAGTGGGCATGCGTGAGGTTGCCGATGAAGCAGGAATTTCACCGGCAACCATCTACCGGTATTTTCCCAGCCAGGAGGAGCTGTTCAACGAGGCCTTCATCCAGGATATTTCCACGGTGAGCAAAGGCTTTGAAAAGCTGGTGGAAAATGATGAACCGGCCAGTATTGACCAGTTCGCGGTGAAGTTTGTCGAACACCTCATTGAAAACGAATCCAGTTTTCAGATGATGACTTACCTGATGCTCAAGGATGATCTGGCACACCCGGTGATGGGCAAATTTGATTCCGTAACCAAGATCTTCTTTGATCTGTTCCAGAAACTTTTGGTACGCCACGGTATGGATGAGAGAGAGGCACGGTTGTATTCCCATGCCTTCATCGCCTCTATTACCGGTATCTTGATGACATTTAGAAATTCCAGCATCAAAGACCGGGATGCGGTAAAAGCCCATATTATAAAGATTGTGAAGCTTACCTCGGATCTTTATTCAAAGCAGCTTCTGGGCGCCTGAAACGGGCGTCCGGGGCACTGCCCCATCGCCTTGACAGTCTCCTTTTTTTTACTATATTACAGAGCAAAAAATAAGATGTCGCACCATCGGTGGCGGAAGGGATGTGGTGTATACAATCCTAATGTATACACCGGATGACGTCCTGAAATACCTCCGGACTGCGGCACCTGCAGTTTAAGGAAAGAAAGTCCATGGAAGAGTTGACAAAAGCGATTGAGCAGGCACATCTGGCCATCACCCGAATCCGCAGTGAGGTGTCAAAAGCACTGGTGGGCCAGGAGAAATTGGTTGACGGCCTGTTGACCGGCCTGCTGACCTCCGGGCACGTTCTGATAGAAGGGGTGCCGGGACTTGCCAAAACATCTGCGGTCAAAGCCCTGGCCGCTGCCATCCAGGCCGATTTCAAGCGGATTCAGTTTACCCCGGATCTGCTGCCGGCAGATTTGACCGGCACCGAGATTTATCGGCCCAAAACCGCGGACTTCGTTACCCGCAAAGGTCCTCTGTTCAACAATATTATCCTGGCGGACGAAATTAACCGGGCGCCTTCAAAAGTGCAGGCCGCCCTTTTGGAGGCCATGGAAGAAAAACAGATCACCATCGGCGACGAGACATTTACGCTTCCGTCTCCTTTTCTGGTCCTGGCCACCCAGAATCCCATTGAGCAGGAAGGGACATATCCTCTGCCCGAAGCCCAGGTGGACCGGTTCATGCTCAAGGTATTGGTGGATTACCCGGACCGCAATCAGGAACTGGAAATTTTAAAAAAGACCAGTTTTGGGGGTGAAGACGAAATCCGGCCCGTGATTACCTGTGATGAACTTGCCGCAATGAAAGGGCTTGTGGACCAGATTTATGTGGATGAAAAGCTCAAAGGATATATCGTGGATCTGGTATTTGCCACCCGGCAGCCCGAATTATACGGCATGGAAACAGGGCGTTATATCGAATTCGGTGCCTCCCCCAGGGCCAGTATTTTCCTGGCAAAAGCCGCCCGGGTTGCGGCCTTTCTCAACGGCCGGGCCTATGTCACCCCCCAGGATATAAAATTGGTGGGGCCTGATGTGCTTCGTCACCGGATTCTCCTCTCCTTCGAGGCGGAGGCCGATGAGGTGACCCCGGATCAGGTGGTCACCAGCCTGTTCGATTCGGTGGAGGTGCCATAATTCCGCAGATATGATTCCGGCCCACATCATAAAAAAAATCCGCCAGATTCACATCAAGTCAAAACGAACGGTGAATACGCTTATGGCCGGGCAATACCGTTCCGTATTCCGGGGCTCGGGCATTGAGTTTGAAGAGGTGCGTGAATACGCACCGGGGGACGAGGTCAAAAGTATTGACTGGAATGTCTCGGCCCGCAGTGGAAAGGTGTTTGTTAAACTCTACCGGGAGGAACGGGAGTCCATCGTCATGCTCCTGGTGGATATGAGCGCCTCCCAGGGCTTCGGAACCACATTCGGCCGCAAGCTCGAAAAAACAGCGGAGTTTGCTTCGGTCCTGGCCTTTAACGCCATCAAAAATAACGATAAGGTGGGGGTGGTTTTTTTTACGGACCGGGTTGAAAAATACATTCCGCCAAAAAAAGGGGCTTCCCATGTCTGGCGGGTGATTACCGAAATTTTCACCTTTCAGCCCGAAGGCACGGGGACCGATGTGGCCCAGGCCCTGGACTTCATGTCCAAAATTTCCAAAAAACGAAGCTTTGTATTTGTGATCTCTGATTTTCTTGGCCGGAGTGGACGGACCTATGAAAAAGCATTGCGGATTCTGCGGCGCAGGCACGAGGTGGTGGGTGTCCGGGTTTATGATACCGGCGCGTTTCATCTGCCCCGGGCCGGCATGGTGACCGTGGATGATTTTGAAACCGGGGAGACCCTGGTGCTGGATGCGGGAGACAGCGGCACACGGCGCTGGTTTACCGGGGTCCGGCAGACCGCACATGAAGATACGGTACAGGTTTTTACAAGGTCCAGGATAGATCTGGTGGACCTGAGCACGTACGAATCGGTCTCCGATGTGCTGACCCGGTATTTCAGACTCCGTGAGAGACGATTAAGATAAGTAATGGCGGATAATATAGGAAGTTGAACATATGTCTGAGCCAATGACGGATATTCACGACATCCGGCCGCCGGTGATGGTGGGGCTGGACCCGGAAACCGCAAGACTCGGAATGTGGGTACTTGGCGGTGCTGCGGTACTGCTGGCGGTGATTATAATTGTCCGCTACCTGTGGAAACGGCGCAAAAAACAGCCCCCCGCGGACGTGGCCGCTACTATCCCACCCTATGAAACTGCCATCCGTTCCCTGGACAGACTGGCACTGGATCCGGGCAACGATGCCAAAGCCTTTTACTTTGATCTGGGGCATACCCTTAAAGCCTACCTTGGCGGCTCATTTGGATTGAATTGCCTGGAAATGACCACCCCGGAACTGATCCGTTCCCTGAAGACCCTTCCGATACCGGACATGCTGAAACGCGATGTGGCGGTCTTTCAGGATCTCTGCGACCCGTTCCGTTATGCACCACCGGCTTCAGAACTTGCACCGGACCGCAACCGGGTGACCGCTGACCTGGACAAGGCCAAAGAACTGATCTCAGCCATAGAGACGGATGTTCAGGCCAGGCAGGGTCAAGCTGAAACAATAGCTGAAAAGGAGGTCGCATCCTGATGTTCCGGTTTGCTTCTCCCTGGTTTCTGCTGTTTCTCCTGGTGCCCTGGGGCTATCTCTTGTTCCGGTGGCGGCAGGTGTTGGGATTTCCCCGTCAGGGCAGTGCTTCCGGTCTGAAAATGCCCTCCCTTTCCGGGATGGCCGGCCCGCCTGTGTCTGCAGGTCTTATTGTTGCCAGACTCCTGCCGGTACTGAAAGTCGTTGCCCTCTCTTTTATGGTGCTTGCCCTGGCCAGACCCCAGGCCGGGGAACGTAAAATTAAAATGATGACCGAAGGGGTGAATATCATCCTGGCCCTGGACCTGTCGGAATCCATGCAGGCCCTTGATTTCAAACGGGAAGAGAAAATTGTCACCCGGCTTGAGGCCGTCAAAGGGGTGGTGGCGGATTTTATTCTCAAACGGGAGGGGGACCGCATCGGTATGGTGGTCTTTGGTTCCCATGCCTTTACCCAGTTGCCCCTGACCCGGGATTACAATACCATTGCCTTTATGCTGGACCATTTG
>JAKSBB010001123.1 GCA_022361315.1 Desulfobacterales bacterium | reverse complement strand
GTGATCAGGGTGTTGGCCGGGATCAGCGCTGTGGCGCAGAAGCCTGCGGACATGACCAGATAGGCCAGAAAAAGCTGGGGCACGGAATCAATACGGGTGAGTGCAAACAGGCCTGCACCGAAAATTACAGCCCCTGAAACCAGAAACCATTTCGGGCCGTGCCGGTCTATCCATCTTCCGATGATCGCACCTGTGATGCCGTTGCAGAAAAAGAAAAGGGTAATGGCGGCGGATACCGTGCCCTTTGACCAGCCGTGTACCTTCATCAGCGGGTCCAGAATAAGGCTGTGGCAGTAGAATCCGATGCCTGAAGCAACAAACAGAATCACGGAGGCGGAGAGGACGATCTTCCAGCCGTAGAATTGTGTTGAGGCGGTTGAACTGTGATTGTCCATTTCGTGTACCATACCGGTTTATAGGGTGTTGTGGCGTCAATCACAAGGTGTTTGTTCGCGCCCGGGTATAAAAAACGTTCGAGGTTGCAGATCGGTTGTGCTAAGAAAAAGAGACGTACCGCCTGAACAGGTTGGAATAAAGGAGGATATCATGCTTGAGTTCATTGATATTGACGTCGAAGGGGTTGTGGCTTATCGGCTGGACGGAAAGATCTCCACCGAAGAAATGAACCGGGTGCTGGATGTCTTCAGAAAAACGATTGCTGCCGGTAACAAACTGAACCTCTACCAGGAAATTACGGGTCTGGGCGGGTTGGAGTTCGAAGCCCTGGGAGAAAAACTCAAGTTCTTTCTGGAGTTCGGCCTGTCTGACTTCGGCAGGGTGGCGGTGGTGGCGGATAAAAAGTGGATCCCCCGGCTCATTGATCTGGAGGGCAGGTTGCTGAAAAAAATCGAGCTGCGGGGGTTCAGCATGGATGAAAAAGCGACTGCCCTGTCATTTCTCAAAGGGGAGTAACCCCTTCTGATTTAATAGTGCTTTGCCTCTTCCTTGGTAATGGTTCTGAATCGAACGCCGGTCTCCGCCAGAGTTTCGTTTTCTTTCACCACCAGTGTCCGCTGAAATCCCAGACGGACGGTTTTCGTCTTCTCGGAACCAATGGCCACGGGCTGACCTTCCGGGACGGGCCTGCCGTGTTCCGTCACCAGCCGGTCGATAAACGGGTAGGCGCGGAGGGTGGATGTCATCACCACATCTCCGGGATTGCCCAGATGATACCAGCCCCTGTAGCGTCCGTCATCACCTGACAGGCGCAGGCCGATTCCCGCAACAGCCCCGATGATCCCATCTCCGGTTCCCCCGTGCTCACTGAGATGAATCCCAAGTTCTCTTGCCAGGGCGTAGGCCTGGGGCTTGGTGCAGATCTGCCGCTTTGCCGTCCTGCCGAAGGTTGTCAGCCGTTGCCTTGCCTCTTCCGGTATTTCCCCGGCAACACAGAGCCCCGGGTCAGATCCCCGGGCCGACCGGGTTTCCAGGGCGTTGATCATTCGGCGGATCAGCTGGGCTTCCCCGTAACCGTTGATCAGGTCAATTTCAAAGCTCATGGCCGAATTGTGGGAGGTAAAGGGGATATCGTCGTGTACAAACAACTGGTGTCGGCTGACCGGGCTGCAGGTCCCGATGCCTTCTTTTTCCATTTCCCTGCATATGTTTTGGACCAGCCATCCCGTACCTTTGGTGCCGGGCATATCCGTGTCATCCACACAGACCCAGTAGTGCATGCGCTCTCCTAATTGAAATATAAATAGTTGGGTTGTTTTGAATCCGTGAGTTATAGATCCGGGGTGTTAATGTGTCAATTGACAGGTGGATTAATTGAAGTTGTTCGGATTATACGAACTAAAACGGATGAAAAATGACACTTGATTATATGGCGAGGCGTAAAAGGAGGGGCAGCCCCGATGGCCGCCCCAGGAGAGAGTTTTACGGCGGGTGGATTCGACCCTGCGCCTTAAAAGTGGCTTAAGGGGCCGTCAATGTGGTCCACCCAGATGTCCACATATTCATCGAACTCAGCCGTGCCCTTGAGGACGATTTCGCAGGTGAAGCCAGCCTTGGTCAGGATGGACTTCCAGGAGTCGTCTTCGTCACCGGCCATGTCGTTTTTGGCATGGTCGCCGGCCACGGACATGAAGGGCATCAGCCAGATTTTCTTATATTTTTTGGCCTGGAGCATACCCACCAGGTCCATGATCTCTGGATAGCCTTCAACACAGCCGATGAATACATTGGGATCGGTGAGTTGCACCTGATACATCAGGGCGGCATAAAAGGCATTGGCCGGATGATGGGTACCATGGCCCATGAGGACAACGGCTTCGTCTTTTTTACGTTCTTTGGGGATGGTGGCAAGGATGGCCGCTTTGGTACGTTCCATATCTTCCTGGGTGGCCAGGAGAGGATAGCCCACGAGGATGCGCTCAAACACACCCATGGCTTTAAATCCGTCCACCACGCGTTTCAGATCGTCGTATTCCGCACCGATCAGGGTATGGAGACTCTGCACGGCCACATGGGTAAATCCCTGGTCAGCCATCTTGGCCAGGGCCACTTCCGGGGAATCCAGAAATTTACCGGATTTGGCCAGTTTGTGGCGGATGATGTGTGAGGTGTATGACCAGAAAATCGGCGTGTCGGGATACTTAGCCGCCGCTTTTTTCTGGATGTTTTCAAAGGAGATCTGGGCGCTGTCCTCACTGGAGCCGAAGGCCACCAGGAGGATACCGGTTTTCTTTTCTTTTGTTTCTCCGTGATGACCGGCAAAGACGTTGCCGGCATAAACCAGGGCCAGGCCGCAGATGAGGGCGGCAATGAGTGAGCTTTTGATTCTGCTGTGCATGGTAGAGCAACCTTTCTGATATTATTGGTTCATAAAAAAACAAAACCCCGGACCGATTGATGCCAATCGATCCGGGGTATCCCTTTTCTTATCCAAGATCTTTACAACGTCCCGGTTACCACGCGGGGACATGTCATATGGTCTTCCAGGCAGGTCTTCTGACTTATGAATCTTCCTAGTGGCTGCACCCTTCCCGTGAACCTTCAGGGTTCACAGTGGCTTTAAGCAGCGGTCGTCCTCATTTACAGCGGCGGGTCCGTTCCGGGTTCACACCGGATTCCCTCTTAGCCGTTTGTTCACGGCACCTGGATAGGGGATTAATAGGCAATGCCGTTCAAAAAATCAAGCTAAAAATGTGATGGGGAAAAATTTTTGAGCGCGTTTAGAATATCGAGGCAAGCTGTCTTGGAACCGCCCCTGTGGGCCTGAATGTAGTCCTGTGCTTTTTGACGTCTGTCATTGATGTTGCAGTGGCCTTTAAGATGGCTGACCATGGCAGCGGCCACTTCTGCAGGTGTATTACAGCGGTTAACGATCTCCCGCTCGAATATCCCGTTGCCCACCCAGATGAAATCATCCCAGAACGGGCCGGTTACCGTGGGAACACCCAGGACGGCCGGTTCTATAAAATTCTGCCCGCCCAAGGGCCGCAGGCTGCCGCCCACAAATACAGAATCGGCCAAGCTGTATGCCTTGCGCAGTTCCCCGAACCGGTCCCAGAGAATCACAGTCGGGGACGAGATGGGCGGGGATGATATGGAAGCGGGCAGTTCAGATCGAAGTACAAACGGGATGCGTTTGCGTTTCAGCAGGCGGCTGACATGGGAAACCCGGTGCATGTGCCGGGGAAAAACGGCAATGATCTGTTCCGGTATAGCTTTCCGAAGGTCATGGATAATGCCGGCCAGTTCGGGCTCCTCCTGTCGTCGGACGGAGGCCAGGATGGAGAGTGGCAGGCCGTTGTCGAACAAAGCGGCCACCTGGCAGGTGTCGTTGCCGTCAACTGCATCCGGGCCCGTATCCATGATATCGAATTTGATATTCTCCATGAATGCGATATCCGACCCGGGAAACACACGTGCCCAACGCTGGACATCCACAGGGGAGGTGGCAAGAATCCGGTCCGGTGCCATATGTTTCCAAATAAAACGGGTGGCGCGGTAATGCCTGCCGCTTTTGGCAGACATCCGGGCATTGAGAATCAGTATCCGGGTTCAATGGGTTTTCAGGGCATGCAGCAGGGCCGGCCAAAGTTCTGTTTCCAGAAGAACCATCACTTTGGGGGAAATCCGTTCCACAACATGGGTTACGGTTTCGGGTATATCAAAGGGGAACAGATCCAGCTTAAGACGGATATGGGGATGGAGTCGGGTGTCTGCGACACCGTTCTCAAGGATCTCCATACCCTGGTCTGTGGTAGTGGTGACCAGAATCCTGACGGGGCTCTCCGGTGCAAGTGTGTTGAGGATGGACAGGGCCAGAAATGCCTCCCCGGCCGAGGCCGCCTGCAGCCAGACATCGGCCGGTTCAAAATGCATCCAGCCGGTCCGTCTTTCAAAGGAATGGGTGAGCCGCCGGTTGCGCCTTAAAAAAGGGAGGGCCAGCTGCCAGAGGATATTGTAAAATCTCAAAAAATTGGGTATAAATGCACACTTTGTCATGGGGCGGTATGGTCTCATGTTTTTTTGAAATTGACAATACGTTTAGCAGTGGTCGGCACCTGTTTTTCTTTTAACCACGGAGAACTGTGCCGGCAAAAGCGCAACAACAAATCCTATCCAAACGAAAGCGGTTCAATAATATACCCATGAATAAAACACGCGCCAGACTCTCCCGGGACCGGTGGAACAAAATTTTCGAACTGGTTAAAGGGTACTGGAAGCAATTGCTCCTGGCTGCCCTGTGCATGGTGGTTGTGGCTGGTGCCAACGGCTCTATGGCCCTGCTGGTAAAACCGGTAATGGATGATATCTTTATTG
>JAKSBB010000020.1 GCA_022361315.1 Desulfobacterales bacterium | reverse complement strand
TGTATATCCAGCTTTTTCTTTATGTTGTTCCGGTGTACATCCACGGTTTTGGCACTGATATTCATCATTCCTGAAATCGCTTTGCTGGTATGTCCCTCCGATATGAGCTGGAGGACTTCCCTTTCCCGTACAGACAGCAGCGACAGGGAATCTGTTTCTTCCCACTCCCTGTTCTTTGCAAACTCCACCACCATATGGGTGACCTCGGGGCTCAGGAAGATGGTTCCCCCCATAATGATGTCCAGGCCGTGGCAGAACTCTTCAAAGGAAGAGGTTTTGAGCAGGTAACCGGAGGCGCCGGCATTGAGCATCCCTAAGACATAGGGTTTAGCCGTGTGCATGGTAAGGGCCACGACCTTTGCCGACGGATTGTTTGCAACGATCTGCCGTGTGGCTTCGATCCCGTTCATATCGGGCATACTGACATCCATGAGCGTCAGCTCCGGCATCAGTGTTTCGGCAAGCTCGATGGCTTTCCGTCCGTTCCTGGCCCTGGCAATGACTTCATACTTCTTGCTGCCTTCCAAATGATGGCCGAGGTTATCCCGCACGATCTGGTGATCATCAACTATAAGCACTCTGATTGGTTTCATTGGGCTATTGTCTTCAATAAAATGGGTTCATGACTGTCAGCGGATGCCTGCTGAAGCCGGTCATATTTTTCTTTTAACTTACCGTAGCGGAAAATTAATGCATCATTCTTTTTTTTCTCGTCCTGATAAAGCTTGGTCAGCCTGGCGACCAGTTCATCCCGGCAAAAATCCGCCCGTGATTCTGTATCTTTGAGCCGATTTTCCATGGCATCCGAAAGGAAAGACACCCGGGTTTCCAGGGCCGCCATCTTCAGGGACAGGCTTTCGGGATGTTCTTCCTCCTGAGCCGGTTCTTCCCCGTCCCCTGACGGTATGAACACTCCCATACCCTCCCGGTCCTGGATCACCTGATCCAGCAGCTCCCGGGTCAAAATTTTAGTCCGGTCGGCATATCCGTATACCAGCAGGGCGTCACAGAGCAGGTTGATGGTCCTGGGGATACCGGCTGATGCATCGAAGATCCCCCGGACAAGGTCCGGCTGGAAAAGCCCGGTGGGCCCACCGGCGGTTTCAAGACGATGGTGGATATAGGCCCCGGTTTCTTCCAGGGTCATGGCGGACATATGAAAGCTTGCTGCGATTCTCTGGGCAAACTGCTCAAGACCGGGGGACTGGATCTTGGTCCTCAGATTCGGCTGGCCCACCACCAGGACGTTCAGGAGCATCTCCTTGTCCGTCTGGAGGTTGGACAGCATGCGGACCTCTTCCAGGGCATCGTTTGACAGGTTCTGGGCCTCATCAACGATGACAAACACCTTCCGGTTCTTCCTGTACCTGTCGATTAGATATTCATAGAGCAGGTCAAGCAGCCCGGCCTTGTCCATGGCATCCGGGTATTCAATTTCAAACTCGGTTAAGATCTGGCGCAGCAGGGTGGCGGCATCCACGTTGGTGTGAAAAACAACCGCCACATCCATGTCCGTTTCAACCTGGTTCAGCAGATGCCGGATCAGGGTGGTTTTCCCGATACCGATTTCACCGGTCAGCATGACGAACCCCACCCGTTCGGACAGCCCGTACTCCAGGAAGGTAAGGGCTTTCTCGTGCCGGGAACTCAGGAAAAGATAGTTCGGGTCCGGCACCAGCTTGAAGGGTTTTTCATCGAATTCGTAAAATTGCGTATACATTATGCTGCCTGCTTGTTAAACACAAAGCCTAAAAATTTTTCTTTGGGCAGAAGTTCCAATGCCCGCCGGATATCTGTCTTTGACGTCCGGCCGGATTCCACAACCATCAGAATTCCGTCCATCAGGGGGGCCAGCGAAATCGCCTCAGACTGCTCTAAAACCGGAGGCGCATCAAAAAGAACGTAACGATCATCGTAACGACTGCCCATCTCTTCCACAAGCTGGGCCATCATTTCCGAAGAGAGCAATTCCGTAGAATCGTGTACTGTCCTGTCTCCTGAAATCAAACTCAATTTTTCAACACCGGGCCAAAGTATCAGATCCTTTATGGGTTTGTCATCCAAAAAATAATCTATGAGGCTGGTGTCACTGTAAATCCCCAGATACTTATGGATGTCCTGCCCCTTGAAATCGCAGTCCACCAGGAGGGCCGTCTGATTCATTGCCCTGGCAAAGGTGAACCCCATATTGATGCTCGTCACGGTCTTACCCTCCCCCTGATTGGGGCTGGTGATCATGATGGTATTCATCTTCCGCTGCCTGGCCATATGGTTTATCCGGGTCCGCAGGATTTTGTACCGCTCGATTTCATCGGGGTTCGGATTCAGACAAACCCCCCGGTTCTTTGCGGCGGTAACCGGATCCAGGGGACAGGAATTCGGGGAATTTTCTCCGGGTTTCTGCCAGCAGCCGGCATTCTTCACATCGGGTTCGCAGGCCGGTTCCGGGATATGTATCCGTTCACTCCTGGCCAGATCCAGTGCCTTTCTCAGTTTCATTCTTTATCTTCCTTCAGCGCTTTGTTACGAAATTTTTCGGACGACTTTTGCCCAGAATACATCCAGATCCATGACATAGGCATCAAAGAGAAAAACGAAGACAATGCCTGCCGTAACCGTTGATGCCGTTAATGCCAGCCGTTTTTTAAATATACGCCGCCTGTCCTCGGCGGTGAGGATCATGGGGATGGAGGTCAACACGGGAAATCCGGAAAACCGTTCCAGCAAATCCTCATCCCGTACGGAATCGTCGGCAAACTCAGCAACGGCCGCCACACCGATACCCGCCCCCAGGGCCAGGACAACACCGATGAGCAGGATGGCCAGCCGGTTGGGTTTAAAGGGTTTTTCCGGCAGTGTTGCAGACTCCACCAGGGAAAACCGTTCACCCTTCTGCTGGGATTCCAGGGCATGGGCCACCTTGGCCTCCATCATCTTGGCCTGCATTTCCTTGTACTTGGCGGTGAGGTTGTTCCGTTCCGTGACCATTTCATTATAACGGCCTTCAACATCCGGGGCAGCCGCCAGGCGGTTCCGGTACTCTCTGGCCTGACCATTCAGATCCAGAATATGGTTCTCCACGGAAGAGATATCTGATTTAATGCCGGCCAGCCGTGCGGACAAGGTAACGTAAGCCGGATTTCGTGTGACTTCAGGGGAATCGGCAAGAGCGGACTTGGCCACTTCGTCTGCGGCCTTACGCTGCGCCACAGCCCGGGTAAGATCCTCAATCTCCTGCTTGAGCTTTTTCACATCTGGATACAGGTCGGAATACTTTGCCTTGAGATTGACCAGTTCCACTTTCAACATGGCCAGTCGCTGTTCGTCCTCGCTCTCCCGCACCCTGCCGAGCATTTCCGATTCTATATCCACCGGGGTATTGACCAATTGCTCCTCAAGCTCTTCCCTTTTTTCCTTGAGTGACCTCAAATCCTCTTTGGCCCGCTCGGTGTTCCGCTCGATGGTGCCCAGGGTCTGCATATTCACCTGGAACAGTTCCGGAAGGGAATTGGCGTGCAGTTTTTTAAACTCCGCCAGCTGTTCTTCGGTTTCCGTCAGCTGCACCTGGATTTTATCTTTCTCAAGGCGGAGGAATTCATGGGTGCTGGACGCCTGGTCCGTCCGTTCTTTTAAATCTTCTTTAAGAAAAAGGGTGACGATCCGGTCTGTCACCTGCTGAACCTTCATAGGATTTTCCCCTTCAAAACTCAGGGTAAATGCGATGGTGGCCGATGCCGCCCTGCCGGAACGCTGGTCTGTCACTTCAACATTGATGGGCGTCAGTTTGATGTTTTCCCTCATTTTGGCCAGGAGTTCATCCACGGTGAGCTTTTCCCTGTCTTCCTGGTACAGGTCAAACTGCTTGATCAGTTCCTGGAGCTGTTTTGAGGTCAGTATCCGCTGCCGGATATTCTGCATCCGCTGTTCTGCGTAGGAGGTCTGGCTGGACATGACGTATTCGGCGGGGATTTCCCGCTGTTCGATCAATACGGTGGCACTGGACTTGTAAACCGCCGGCAGCAGCCAGGCAGTGATTCCCGCGATAATTACAATACAGCAGAAGGGAACAATGAGCGCCCATTTTCTGCGTTTTAAAATGGCCAGATAATCCTGCGGGGTGAGTATGTTTTCTTCCATGGTTTTCCTAAGCTTCCGTTATAAATCAAATTCTTTTTTCAGGGTCAGGAATATGAGGCTTCGTTCCGAAGCCGTATCATCTTCGCGGTCTTCCACCGAGGTGAACCTGACCCCTGTCCGCAGGACCAGATCCTCGTCAAATTTGTATCTGAGTCCCGGCTGGATGTTGAGGGTCAATTCATCCGTGTCATCCGCGGTTTCCCTGTCG
>JAKSBB010000169.1 GCA_022361315.1 Desulfobacterales bacterium | reverse complement strand
TGAGAATTTTTTTTCAATTTTATAGGCCAGCATGGCCTCTTTCAGCTTTCTCTTGTAGGTCCGCTCCGGGGTCAAAAGGAAGGACTTGGTCACCTGCTGGGTGATGGTGGACCCGCCCTGTACGATGGTGCCGGCTTTAAAGTTTTTGATGAAGGCCCGGATGATGGACTGGATATCGATACCCGGATGCTCCCGGAACCGGGAATCTTCGGCGGCCACAAATGCCTTGATCAGATTGTCCGGCATATCCGACAGGGGGATGACAATCCGGCGTTCCTTGTAAAACTCTCCGATCTTCCGTCCGTCGTCGGAATACACGTTGGTAACTGTGGCCGGGCGGTAATCGTTAAGCGTGTTTATTTTAGGCAGGTCCTGGCTCAGATAGAAAAGAAGCCCTGCCAGTCCGGCACCGCCAAGAATACCCAGAATCACGGTAATAATAGCGATCCATTTGGTGATAGAGAAAAACAGGTTTTTTTCTTTTTTCTTGGCTCTTTTTTTCAGGACTTGGGAGCGGCTTTTTTTTGTAGTCATAACATCCAGGGGAATTTGGTTATTTTGGATAAAAATTAACTGCTTTTACCAGATTCACCACCACTTGGCAATAGATGGACCCTATAATCAACTAAGGTGTGCATTCCCTCTGATACTTGAATCTTTAACTGAATCCATATCATTCCCTATGGGTTTACTGACAGGGGTATGAATATATGAATTGACTTTTAAACCCTAAGGGATTAAATATAAAGGTTTTGATATGTCTGTATTTTTATTGAGAGAACACGTTAAGAGAAGGAAAGTTACCCCTCATGGTAAAACTTGATTTTGAAAAAACCAACGGATTGATTCCTGCCATTGCCCAGGATGCCGAAACCGGGGAGGTCTTGATGCTGGCTTATATGAACCAGGCATCTTTTGACGAAACCCTGTCATCGGGCAAGGCCACCTATTACAGCAGGTCCAGAAACGCACTCTGGAAAAAGGGAGAAACCTCCGGTCATGTGCAGCATGTACGGGAGATCCGGGTGGACTGTGACCATGATACCATCCTGCTTAAGGTGGAGCAGGTGGGCGGGGCGGCCTGTCATAAGGGCTACAAGAGTTGTTTTTTCAGTAAAGTCGATGAAAACGAATTGAAAATCGTTGCAGAACGGGTGTTTGACCCGGAAAAGGTATACAAATAATGGAAAAGATATTGAAACTGGGCATCCCCAAAGGGAGCCTTCAGAATGCCACCATCAATCTGTTCAAGCGGTCCGGTTGGAAAATCAACGTTGAGGGCAGAAGTTATTTCCCGGATATCAACGACGAAACCATTGAATGCGCCCTGTGCCGTGCCCAGGAAATGTCCATCAACGTGGAAAGCGGTATCATTGATGCCGGGCTCACCGGCCTGGACTGGGTGGCCGAACACGAATCCGATGTCCACGTGGTCAGCGATCTGATTTATTCAAAGGTCAGTGCCCGTCCGGCCCGCTGGATCATTGCCGTTGCCAGCGACTCCCCCATCAAAACCCTGGAAGATCTTGAGGGTAAAACCATTTCCACTGAGCTGGTGAAGTTCACGGAGCGCTTTTTTAAAGAACGCGGCATCAATGTGAACGTGAAGTTTTCCTGGGGGGCCACGGAAGCCAAAATTGTTTCCGGCCTTGCCGACGCCATCGTGGAGATCACCGAAACCGAAAGCACCATCCGGGCCCACAATCTGAGGGTTATCCACGAGGTGATGGAGACCAATACCCAGCTTATTGCCAACAAAAAGGCGTGGGAAGATCCGGCCAAGCGTGAGAAGATTGAGCAGATCGCCATGCTTCTCCAGGCTGCCCTGGTGGCGGATAAACTGGTGGGTATCAAGATGAACGTTCCCGGAGATAAACTGCCGGCCATCGTGGAGCTGCTGCCCAGCCTCAACGGTCCCACCGTGGCATCTCTTTACCAATCCGACTGGTTCTCCGTTGAAACCATTATTGAGAATTCTCTGGTAAGGGACCTGATTCCCAAATTGCTGAAGGAAGGGGCTGAAGGGATCATCGAATATGCCCTGAATAAGGTAATCTAATTATTGATTTGAACCGAATAAACATGACCAAGGTGATCTAAAATGACAGCAGCCAGGAGATGTGAGAAAATTACCCCGTTCATTGTCATGGATGTCCTTGAAGAAATCCAGCGGATGGAATCTCAGGGAATTGATGTGGTTCACATGGAAATCGGTGAACCGGATTTTAACGTGCCGGAATGTGTCAACCGGGTCAGTGTGGAGGCCTTATGTCAGAATGAAACCTCCTACACGGCGAGCCTGGGGGATATCCGCCTTCGTGAAGCCATTTGTGCCTATCACAAGCGGACCTACGGTACGGATATCGATCCTGGGCACATCCTGGTAACTTCGGGCACATCTCCGGCCATGCTGCTGCTTTTTTCCGCACTTATTGACCCGGGGGATGAGGTGATTGTCTCTGATCCCCATTACGCCTGTTACGCCAATTTTGTTCATTATGTACAGGGTGTGCCTGTGACGGTGGATGTGTTTGAAGAGGACGGGTTTGTATATACGCCTGAGGCCATCCGTGAAAAGATTACGCCCAAGACAAAGGCCATATTTATCAACTCACCGTCCAACCCCACAGGAAACGTCATTCCGGAGCAGCGGATGAAGGAGATCGTTGCTGTGGCTGAGGAACACGGTCTTTACATTATTTCCGATGAAATCTATCACGGCCTGACCTATGAGGGGAAAGACCACTCCATTTTCGAATTCACCGACCGTGCTTTTGTGCTCAATGGTTTTTCCAAGCTCTTTGCCATGACAGGCCTGAGACTGGGCTATCTTATTGCACCTCCCGAGTTTATTCGCCCGCTCCAGGTTTTACAGCAGAATTTCTTCATCTGTGCGAATTCAGTAATTCAGCTTGCCGGTGCAGCAGCCTTGTCTGATGCGGATAAAGAGACTGACATGATGCGCAACACCTATAACGAGAGGCGAAAATTTGTACTAGGCCGACTCAAAGATATGGGGCTGGGTATCACCGTGGAACCCACGGGGGCCTTTTATGTATTTGCCAATGCCAAACATATTTCCAACGATTCCTATGATCTTGCCTTTGATATTCTGAAAAAAGCCCATATCGGCGTGGCGCCGGGGATTGATTTCGGAAAGAACGGAGAAGGCTACCTTCGGTTCTCCTATTGTAATTCCATGGAGAATTTGAAAATCGGCATGGATCGGATGGAGGGATACTTAAGGGATTATTCATGAAAATTCATGGGGTTGAGTTTGTCAAAAGCGCCGTAAAAAAGGCGCATTATCCGGAATATGACTATCCGGAAATCGCCTTTGCCGGCCGTTCCAATGTCGGCAAATCATCCCTGATCAATACATTGATCAACCGAAAAGACATGGTGAAAACCAGTTCCCGGCCCGGATGTACCCAGTTGATCAATTTTTTTCTGGTCAATGAGGATTTGTCCCTGGTGGATCTGCCGGGATACGGATATGCGAAGGTGTCTAAAAAAATCCGGGCCCAGTGGCAGCCCATGATGGAAACCTACCTCTCCTCCCGTGAAAATCTGTTGGGATTGATTCTGCTCATCGATATCCGCAGGGATCCCAGAAAAGAGGAGTTTGATATGGCCCGGTGGCTTACCGCCCACGAACTGCCCTTTTTGGTGGTCTTGACCAAAGCGGATAAATTATCAAAAACCCAGCAGGCCAAACGTTTGAACGCCATTTGTTCCCAGCTTAACCGTGACAGCAACGGTGTGATTCTTTTTTCCGCCAAAACACGAATGGGAAGGGATATCATCTGGGATGAGATCAATAATCTGATCGCGTGGTATGAAGAGGAGGAGGATCTATGACAACCCCCCAGACCCGGTCCGGATTCGTCGGGATCATCGGTGCACCCAATGCAGGGAAATCCACACTGCTCAACCAGGTATTGGGACAGAAAATTTCCATTACCTCCAAGAAACCCCAGACCACGCGGGATAATATTCTGGGTATTATTAACCGTCCTGCATCTCAGATTATCTTCATCGATACCCCGGGCATCCATAAAAGTACCACTTTGCTGAATCAGCGTATTGTGGATCAGGCCATGCAGGCCCTGGAGGATGTGGAGGTGATCCTGTTCATGGTGGATGCCGCCTCGCGGAACTATTCGGCTGAGAAGCTGATACTGGCCCGGTTGGCAAAAGAAAACAAGCCAGTGGTGTTGGGATTAAACAAAATTGATCTGACGGATAAAGCCGCTGTCTTTACCCTGGTGGACGAGTTCCGTGATTTGTATGGGTTTAAGGCTATTGTGCCTGTTTCGGCCAAGAAAGATATTCAGGTGGAGAACCTCCTGGAAGAGTTGGAGGCGTGTCTGCCGGAAGGCCCCAGGCTGTATCCGGAAGAAACCTTTACCGACGTTTCGGAGCAGTTTATGGTCAGAGAGATTGTCAGGGAGAAGGTCTTTCGCCTGACGGGTATGGAGATTCCCTATTCAAGCGCCGTCACAGTAGATGCCTTTGAGGTGGAGAGCAAGTTGATCGTGATCCATGCCAGCATTCATGTGGTCCGGAGTTCCCAAAAGGGGATTATCATCGGTAAGGGCGGGGGCATGCTTAGACGTATCGGCAGCAGCGCCCGTAAGGACATTGAGGAAATGCTGGGAAAGAAGGTCCTCCTCAAGCTTTTTGTTAAGGTCACCAAGGACTGGGTGTCCAATAGCCGGCATCTGAATGAATTCGGGTATTAGGCGACGAGGCAGGGGTTATGGGTCCGTACTTCAGCTTCACAGATGAGCGTGCCTTGAAAAAGGAGCGGGCAAAGGCCCGCCAGCTTCGGGGGAGCCAGTGGTGGAAGCGTAAACGTGCCTCTGGTATTTGTCATTACTGCGGGGAGAGCTTTCCCCCCAAAGAGCTGACCATGGATCATGTCATTCCCATTGCCCGGGGCGGAAGATCTGAAAAATTCAACCTGGTTCCCTGTTGCAAAGCACGTAATACCAAGAAAAAGCAGATGCTCCCGGCTGAGTGGGAGGCTTACATGGAAGGCTTGAAAGAATAGCGGGTTTGAATAAATAGAACAAATCCGGCAGGAGCACTTAAGTCTGCTCCTGCCGGATATTTTTAAATAAATGACCGTTTTTTATATATAAGTCCCAGGTTTATTTTTTACTGCACAATCTGTGAATGGTCTGGGCGTGCCATTCTCCGCGGCCGGAGAAAGTGGGCTGTCCCAGGTCAATCAGGCGTCTGGCAACCTGGTCATAGGTGGCCCCTTCTTCCCTCATGGAATTGATGATGTCCATGATCTCTTCTCTGGGGAGAAGGTCGCTGTTCTGTACCGGTGCGCTTACTTTGGGTTTGGGCGGACTTACCACCTTGCGGCGTTTTCTGAGTACGGGGGATGCCTGGGCAGATTCCACCTTGGCCTGTTGCTGGCGTTCTGCTTCCATTTCTGCCTTGAGCAGCTCTTCCACGGTGCCGCCAAGTTCGTCCTCCGGCTCCTGGGAAGATACGTAGTGGTTCTCAAAAGTGGGTTGCTGGGGGGTGGCATCCGGACCGATATTGAGATGGCTCATGACCATTTCAATGGCATCGGCCTGGCGCTGCAGCAGATCTGCCTGTCTCTCCTGAACCGTAATCATATATTCCTGATTCTTTACAAGGGTCTCCACCTGGAGTGTCAGGTTTTCAATTACCTCGGTGAGCAGGGTCATGTTTTGTTCATCAGCAGGCGGCATCTGGTTGCCCGGCTGTTGCTGATGGGGGAGAGGGCCCTGCCCCTGTGCCGGCGGCCGTTTCATCTGCGGGTTTCTGGTGTTGGGGTATCCGCTTCCACCATAGGTGTGAAACCTGGGGCCGCTTGAGTAATGATAGGAATTATCAAAGTTCTTGCGGGTTTTCGGGGTGCGTTGCTTTTCAGCCTGGCCGTTGCGAAGGCTTTGTAAAAAATCGTTCATTTATTTTGCTTCCTCCTTCGGAAAGTAAATCCGTGCCGGACACTAACTTATCGAATAAGCGTTGTTTAGTTTCAACCAAATCAGGTTCAGGTGTGGGCACTTGTAGGATTTCTAATCACATTCTAACAGAATGCAGGGTATATATCTATTGTTTCGGTCCAGATGTCAAGAGTTTTTTACGATTCTAACAAGTCGGCGACAGCCCCCACAAATCGCCGGTTTCAATACGATTGATACATGGTTGAGTGCATCATAAAACGAATAATAACACAGCTATCTTAAAATTTCCACCCCTTATGCGTTTTCCAGAACCCTTGCGGTTAAGGGGGCTGGTACGTATTAATATATAGGTAGATTTATCTATGTTCCGATATGTGCTGGCCTGTCTCTGGGGGATTATAGTCCGGCTTCGTATGACCGTATCATTTCAAGGGTCTGCTCCCTGTTTTTTAACTGTGAAAGTTTGTGTCTGAAACCGGATGCGCCGGGAAGGCCTTTTACAAACCATGATAATCTGCCTCTCAACATTTTGCAGGCCGTCTCCTCCCCGAAATAGTCCACATAAAGGGTGGTTAATCGCTCCATTTTTCTGAAGATTACGGTGGGGGACGGGTTTTGATAGGTGCCGCGGTCGAGGAAGGATTCAATCTGCGATAGAATGAACGGATTGGCCATGGCAGCCCTGCCCACCATGACAGCATCGCAACCGGTTTGATCCAGCATTTTGGCTGCATCTTCCGGGGAATTGATATCCCCGTTTCCAATGACGGGAATATCAATCCGGCGTTTCAATCGCCTGATCTGGGTCCAGTCTGAAGTTCCCCGGAAACCCTGGGTCGCTGTTCTGGGGTGCAGGGCTATGGCGTCAACACCGATTCTCTGGGCGGTTTCGGCCAATGCCATGGCCTCGTCCCCTGAGGTGTCCCAGCCGGTGCGGATTTTAATGGTGAAGGGCAGGGATGTGGCACCGCGAACCGCCCTTAAAATATCTGCCGCAAGGGGGAGATCTTTCATCAGCGCGACACCTGAACATTGCTTCACGACTTTTTTGACACTGCAACCGAAATTGATGTCCAGGATGTCAGCCGTTCCCGATTTGTCAATGAAGGCTGCGGCCCGTTCCATGGATGCGGGGTCCGAACCGAAAATCTGAACCGACAGCGGTCGTTCTTCAGGCATTGAACGCAACAGTGTCAGGGTCTTTTCTGAATTGTAAAATATGCCTTTGGCACTGACCATTTCCGAGCATACAACGGCACAACCACACTCCTTCACCAATTGGCGGAAGGGCAGATTGGTTATGCCGGCAAGGGGGGCGAGGAAAGTGCGGCCCTTTATATCTAAGGTCTTTATTTTCATTGGCTTCGTCTGTTTTCGGGTTCGGTGTCGCTACCGGTTCTGGCGTAACAAAACAGGCAGTTGTGGTGACAGGGGTGCTGGTCATAGGACCCGATATCTGAGGATTTTGTACACAGGCATCCTTTTTCTTTTCTCTGGCCGTAATCCCTTGCCGTTTCGGGGTTTCCTCCGAAAAGGCGTTTATAGCGCCTGCCGTCTATGCAGGCGTTTGGTTCGATACCCACACAGCCGCCAAGATGGGCTGTCTCAAGATGGTCGGTCAACGCTTTCTCGCAGCAAAGCGAAAGGGATATGCCTTTGGGGGATAGCATGTCGGCGAGTTTCCTGACAATGGTGGCTTTTTTGTGCGTATCCGGTTGAGAAAATACAAGTTTTGGCATGCCGGATTTCATCAAATGTTCAATTCGCCGGTCAACCTTTTTATAAGGATCGTAAAAGCTCGTGACGCATCGGCGAATCCCCATATCGCCCATGGTCTCCGCGATGGCAGTGACCCCTTCCGTATTGGTAAGATGGCGGCCGTTTTGGGTATACATACAAATGGGGTCGAAGCGCCAGGTAATGTATGAGGGATCAAGATCTCCGCAAAGTTGCCGAAGATGGTTCAGACGGGTGGCCAGGTCCGGTATGCCCGGCTCGAGCACGGGCGCTTCGGGATTGACGGTGATATTGAAGTAGAGGTGAAATCCCAGATCGGTCAACTGCTTGTGGGCATTTTGATCTAAAAAGGGACCGATGTTTTTGGACCAGAATACAATGGTGTGTACCGAATCCGGTGTGGCGTCTACCCTTCTGGCCTGGCGGTTAAATGGGTTGATCACGGTAAAGTATCCCTGCCGGATCCGATCCATAAACCAGGGGGTATACCACCCCGGAATATCTGTCCGCCTGGATGCGGAGATGATTTTTTTCTTACCCAATATCCGGTTCCGGGTCCTCTTTTTTATTGTTTTTTAAGGTGGCGAAGGAAATGATATTCCCCCCGGTTTCTTCCGTATCGGATGTCGCCTGGGGGGCGTTTGCCACTTCCGGGGACGCCTCATCCTCCTGCTCCGACGGCAGGGATTCCAGTTCCGGACCCGGGCATTCCACCACATCCATACGCATCTTTTTTCCGTTCATAAAAAAATCATCACCGTTAATATAGGCATCCTTTAATATCCAGGTCACCACCTGAAGCGGGATCTGGAGCATCAGCAATTTGATCTGGTACCAGTCTTTTTTATGGTCCGGCAATATACTTTCCACCCGGGCGAATGATACGGGTTTGTCTTCGAGGTAGATCAATACAACATCGTTGATTGTAGCCATGGGGGTTTCATATCCTTTATTTTTCTTGTCAACCCGGAAGATATACCATACTCTTGGGATTATCAAAAGGCGTGACTTTGTACCTCAATCTACCTATTTGAATTAAATGTGCTCAGGAGGGTGGCGGTGGAGAAGAAATGGCAGG
>JAKSBB010001013.1 GCA_022361315.1 Desulfobacterales bacterium | reverse complement strand
TTGCCGCCGAAACAGATATTCCGGTGACCGGCATCGTGGATCATGGGGTTGATCTGGTGTACCGCTCTCTGCAGGAAGATCCTAAAGCCTCTGCAGTCATCTTCGGTACCCCCACCACGGCCCAGGAAAACACCCATAAGACCGCCCTTGTGAAACAGGGCATAGATCCGGACCGGATCATTGTCCAGGGCTGTCTCAACCTGGCCGGTAAAATTGAACGCACCCCCTTTGGTGATGAGGTGGCGGAAATGATCGATGAAAACGCCAGGGAAGCCGCGGCACAGATCACACAAAAAGGGGAGAAAACCTACGCCGCCCTCTGCTGCACCCATTTCGGATACAGAAGAGACGCCTTCAGCGAGGCGCTGGCCCGGCACGGCAATACCGAGGTAGGCATCCTCAACCCCAACGATGAAATGGTGACCCGGGCCTGCGACGGCAGTGCCCCCGGCGGATCACCCGAAATACATATCCGGATATATTCCAGGGTGACCTGGGAAGAATCCCGTATAGCCGCCTACGACCGGCTGCTGACACCGGTGTCCCCGCAGACCGTAGCTGCACTGCGCACGTACACCCTGGATAAAAACTTGTTTACCCCGACGCTGGGACTCAGCGTCGACACAGAATGATCAGGAGGACCATGAAAAAGATTTTACTTATCACAGGACCGGGAGGAGATGCCCAGGGATGGGGCGATATGGCCGTCACCCAGGAGATTGCCGACGCCATCAATGCATCCGGGAAATCGGCGGAAATCGCCTTTGTTTCCACCCTGGAAGAGCTGAACACAACGCTTTCAACCAAAGAATTCGACATCATCTGGAGTGCCCTTTACCACGTATCCGAAAAATCGGAAACCATCGGGATGTCTGAGGGGGACGAAAACTGGCTGGCCGATATTTTTGATGCCAGGGAACTGCCCTATATCGGACCCAACGCCGCCACCATGAAGGCATTGATCCATAAAACCACCACCCACGGAATCATGGACAAAGCCGGGGTGCCGGTACCCTACCACTACCAGATTGAAGAAGGCGGAGATCTGCCGGACCTCACCTATCCTGCCTTTGTAAAACCCAGTTACGAGAGCCGTTCCGTGGGTATCAGTGATAATTCTGTGGTGAACAACAAAGAAGAACTGGCCGCCCAGGTGGCCTTTATCCACAAGACCTACGACCAGCCCGCCCTGGTGGAAGAATACCTGCCGGGCCAGGAGTACACCGTGCTCATGCTGGG
>JAKSBB010000688.1 GCA_022361315.1 Desulfobacterales bacterium | reverse complement strand
GTTGAATCCACCCGCTGGTGGAGCAGTTTGATCTCCGCCCGCATCTGAATCCGAAGTTTGGCATCCAGGTTTGACAGGGGTTCGTCAAAGAGGAAGATGGAGGGTTTGCGGACCATGGCACGCCCCATGGCCACCCGCTGACGCTGACCGCCGGACAATTCATGGGGTTTTCTGGTGAGCAAATCTTCAAGCCCCAGAATAGCCGCTACTTCTTCCACCCGTTCCCGGATTTCCGCCTTGGGGGTTTTGCTCAATTTCAATCCGAATGACATGTTGTCAAACACGTTCATGTGGGGATACAGGGCATAGTTCTGGAACACCATGGAAAGTCCCCGGTCCTTGGGGGCCACGTCGTTGACCACCCGGCCGTCAATGGCGATGGTGCCCCCGGAGATTTCCTCCAGCCCGGCCACCATGCGCAGGAGTGTGGACTTACCGCAGCCGGACGGTCCCACCAGCACCAGGAATTCCCGGTCTCTGATATCCAGGTCCAGCCCGTGAATTACCTCTGTTTTACCATACGCTTTGACAACATCTTTAAATTTTAATTCAGCCATTCAGAATCCGTCATCTTAAATGTTTTATAAGGGTTAAATTCGCCTATAAAATACCAAATCCACCCAAGAATCAAATCTTTTTTTGAAAAAAATCAGAATAATCTTGACACTCAAATACAATCCTAATAAATCGGTGCTAAACTACAGATTTTTATTTTGTCTCTTATCCGATTCAAAACACCAACACACCCTAAGGAGGACCTGAATGAAACGGTTAACCGGACTTTTTATTGTGACCCTCGCCGCCTGTATTGCCTTGCCGGCGTCTGTTTTTGCAAAACCTGTGACCATCCAATGGTGGCATGCCATGCGCAGTGCCAGGGGTGAAGTCGTGGCCAAGATGATTGAAGGATTTAACGCCTCCCAGTCCGAATATGAAGTCGTCGGAACCTTCAAGGGCAACTACGATGAAACCATGAATGCCGGCGTGGCCGCTTTCCGTGCCAAAAAACAGCCCCATATCCTCCAGGTATTTGAAGTGGGCACCCAGACCATGATGCTCTCCGGTGCGGTGTATCCCGTTTACCAGCTTATGGCGGATGCCGGCTATGATATTGACTGGAGCCGTTACCTCCAGGCTGTTCTGTCCTATTATATGAATGCGGACGGGAACCTGATGTCCATGCCCTTTAACTCCTCCACCCCCATCATGTACTACAATGTTGATGCCTTTGCAAAGGCCGGCATCGCGCCCCTGTCCAAAACCCAACCCGTCACCTGGGATGAACTGGGAGAGATCACCAAAAAGATCGTTGACGCAGGCATTGCCCCGGCCGGTATGGTTACCGCATGGCAGTCCTGGACCCAGATCGAAAACTACAGTGCCATCCACAACCAGGCCTTTGCCTCCAAGTCCAACGGGTACGAAGGCCTGGATACCCGGCTTGAAATCAACAACCCCAAGGTTGTGGGACATATCACCCGTCTGAAAGACTGGGCGGCAGATAAACGCTTCATGTACGGCGGCCAGAAGTACCAGGGCCCCAAAGCCGAATTCATTGCCCAGAACGCAGCCATCTACATTGACTCCATCTCCGGTATTGCCAAACTGAAGAAAGCGGTGAAGGATTTCAAATGGGATGCGGCCCCCCTGCCTGTTGAAGCAGATATGACCTCTCCCCAGAACAGCATCATCGGCGGTGCCTCCCTCTGGGTACTCAACGGTCATTCCAAGGAAGAGTACAAGGGCGTTGCCGCCTTCCTGAAGTATCTTGCCGGCAACGAAATGCAGGAGTTCTGGCACAAGGAAACCGGTTATTTCCCCATCACCATCGACGCCTATGAATCCCTCAAGGGCAAAGGCTACTACGATGCCAATCCCCTCCAGGAAGTGGGTATCAACCAGCTGAACCGGGCCATCCCCACCAAGATCTCCAGGGGCCTGAGACTGGGCTACTTTGTCCAGATCCGGAACATCATCAACGAAGAACTGGAGCAGGTCTGGAACGGGAAAAAATCCCCCCAGGAAGCCCTGGACACAGCGGTTAAACGGAGTAACGACCAGCTCAAGACCTTTGAAAAAACCTATAAATAGCGGGTAACCCCAGGCGTCAGGAAGACCGTCCCGGTCTTCCTGACGCCCTTTTTTTGCCATGATAAAGCGATCCCATTTTAAGTCCAGATCCCTGCCCTACCTCCTGATCTTTCCCCAGGTGGTGGTGACGCTGACCTTTTTTTACTGGCCGGCCATCCAGGGCATGATCCAGTCCTTTTTGCTGAGCGACCCCTTCGGCCGTCAATCAAAGTTTGTCTGGTTCTACAACTATATTGAACTCTTTTCAGATCCCCTTTACCTGAAATCCATCCTGATCACCTTTGTGTTCAGTTTGGCCACAGCCGTTGTGTCCATATCATTGGGGCTGTTTATCGCGGCCATGGCCAACCGGGCCCTGCGCGCCACCGCCCTGGTGCGCACCATGCTGATCTGGCCCTATGCCGTGGCCCCGGCGATCTCCGGCATCATGTGGCTCTTTCTTCTTCACCCCTCCTACGGCATCGTTGCCATCGGCGTGAAGAAATGGCTGGGGATAAACTGGAACCCGGTACTTTACGGCTCGGACGCCATGGTGATGATCGTCATGGCCTCGGCCTGGAAAGAGGTGAGTTATAACTTTGTCTTCTTCATGGCCGGGATGCAAGCCATCCCAAAATCCCTGATCGAGGCGGCGGCCATTGACGGCGCAGGGCCTTTCAGGCGGTTCTGGACCATCACTGTCCCCTTGCTGTCCCCCACCTTCTTTTTCCTGATGGTGATGAATATCATCTACGCCTTTTTCGAGACCTTCGGTATCATCCATACCGTGACCCAGGGGGGCCCCGGCGGCTCCACCAACACCCTGGTGTACAAGGTCTATCAGGACGGATTTGTGGGGTTGAACCTGGGCTCCTCCTCGGCACAGTCCGTGGTGCTCATGCTCCTGATCATCCTCATCACCTTCCTGCAGTTCAGGTTTGTTGAAAAGAAAGTACAATACAGCGGATAAGACTTATGGTAGAAAAAACACCCATTCTGGACTTCCTCACCTATGCATTTTTAATGCTGGGCATTTTTATCGTGGGATTCCCCATCATTTACAGCCTGATTGCAGCGACGCTCCCCCTGGATGAAGTGTCACGGGTTCCCATGCCCCTGATTCCCGGGGACCAGTTCATGGTGAACATCAAAGAGGCCTGGAGCCGGGGCGACCGGGGCACCCAGATCACCAACTCCATCATCATGGCCTCGGGCATTACCCTGGGCAAAATCACCGTATCCATGATCGGGGCCTTTTCCATCGTCTATTTTGATTACAAATTCAGGAAAATCGCC
>JAKSBB010000107.1 GCA_022361315.1 Desulfobacterales bacterium | reverse complement strand
CATGCCCGACCTTGCCGAGGTATCCATCGAAGAGGAATTCAACCTTGTCACAGATTACCTGGGGATTGAGAAGCAGATTTCCGGAGGTAGAATCGATTATCGCATCCATCTGCCTGAAGCATTAAAAACATGCCCCATCATCCCCTTATGTATACTGACCCTGGCTGAAAATGCGGTCAAGCACGGGCTGTCGCCTAAAAAAGAAGGGGGATCGGTACGAATCTCCATTGCGCATGAGACCGATGCCCTTGACATACGGGTGGAGGACAACGGCGTTGGGTTTGATGTTGAAAAGATGAACCGGGGTTTTGGTTTATACAGCATCCAGAAGCGGCTGGAACTGCACTACAAAGGACTTGCATCCCTGAACATTGAGTCAAACGCAAAGGATTTCACCTGCGTTTCCATAAGGATTCCCTATGACAAATCATGAGCGTTTACGGGTGGTTGTTGTGGAAGACAACCCGGATTCCATGGACAACCTGCTTGGCTGTCTTGGGGCCGTCCCCGGTATTCATGTGGCGGGCACGGCTGACAACGGCGATGACGGCATCCTGCTGATCAACAAGGCACAACCGGACCTGGTATTTCTGGATGTGGAAATGCCCGGTAAAAACGGGTTTGAAGTCCTTGAAGCCCTTACGGTCTCACCCGGCATCATATTTGTTACGGCCTATGAGCGGTTCGCAGCCAAAGCCTTTGAGGTCAACGGCATAGATTATATCGTCAAGCCGGCGGGCCAAAGGCGTGTGGAGCAGGCCATTGAAAAAGCGAAAAAGTCCATCACTCTGGACAAAGCTGATCTGCTTTCGGCGTTATCCGGATTACTCTCTACGCCATCATTCAGAAAACGATTCACCGTTAAGCAGGGGGACCAGATCTACATTATTCCCAAAGAAGAGGTCTTTTATTTCAAGGCAGAAGATAAATACGTGTTTTTGTGTACCCGGGACAAGGCGTATTTCTACAACTCAACCATAAAGGATCTGGCCCGGGAACTTCATCCGGAAGATTTCTGCAGGGTAAACAGAAGCCATATTGTGGCCATCGATAAGATCAAAAAGCTGAAGAAAAACTACAAGCTTCAAACCTGTCTGGTGCTGGATGATGAGAGCGGCACCTCGGTCACCATCAGCAAAACCTACCTGTCCCGGCTCAAGTCGAAACTTGATTCCTGAACTGTTCACTTCAGAACTCTTGCCGGCGATGCCCTTATAACACGTCTCTGATTTTCTCGATCTCTTCACACACCCGGGTTGCACCGGAATAATCAATGCCCGGCACCAGAATGCCGAAATCAAAGGATCTGTCACCGAGGGACTCCAGTACGACGCCCCGTTTGCTGCTGTGGGCTTGCAATGTGCCCCCTTCACCGTCTGAGATCACAATGTGGCCGCGTTTTCCCGGCCGGGGTTTTCTGAGGATGAAGGCTCCGAGGGTCTGCGCAGCGTCGTCCACATCAATGGTAGCGTTGTCCCATTGGGCCTGTGCCCACCAATACCCGGTAAATGCATCGGCAAACCGGTTGTCCTCCCGGGTTCTGGTGCCGTATAAAAGACCGCTGGTCTGATATACCAGCCAGGATGCCAGTTCCGCACAGTCCCATGGTCCCTGCCAGTTTTCATCATTCATGGGTACCTTAATACCTGCAACATACGATTCACCAATGTGCGCCAGCCCCAGCTCAAAAATCGCCTTTCCGGTGGACATACTGCTTTCCCCCTACTACTCGGATTGAAATTGATACGTGATGGGGACTTTAAATACTAGAGATTAAGAAGAGTTTCAAGGGATTCAGAACCGCTGGTTACGATACGCGTAAAATTGTAGCTTTGCGCAAAACGGCTGATACGAAATCGTTGTAAATCCCCCCCATCCCGGTTATACTCCCGCCGTGCAAAATAAAGACGTCACATATACGTACCGGGATATCCTGGGATTTTACCTGCCGCTGTTTCTCAATGTGGGTATCATCACCTTGACCGCCCCCCTTTTGAATTTCGGTGTCAGCAAGGCTGCAGAACCGGGAAAGGCGCTGGCGGCATTCGGGGCCGCCTTTTCACTATCCATTATTTATAATTCGTTTATCTACACCAGCCTGAAAGTATATAATTCCCACCTTAAGGACCGGGACAGCTTTCGGCAAATTTTGACGATTTATCTGCTTTTGGGGGGTATCGGCAGTCTCCTGTTTGCCACAATCGGAATCACGGAATCAGGCAACCGGCTCTTCTCCTGGCTTTTCGGACTGCGGGCTGACACCGCCGCCCATGCCGGGGAATGGATGCTGTGGAGTTCACCTGTTCCGGTTCTCGTGGCAATGAGATGCGCCCTCCAGGGTGTCACAACCGTGTATCGAAACACCCTGAACAATGCCCTGGGAACGCTACTCAGAATGGTGACCGTACTGACGGTTGTCCTGGTGTTAATCCTGCTTTATCCGGATAAGCCGGGGATGGCTTCCGGTGCGGCATTCACCCTTGCCGGGGTGGTGGAAACACTCTTTCTTCTGGTACGCACCAGGCAGATGAGGCTGTTTACAACCCCCACCGCCGTACCGGACTACGATCAGCCCCTCAGCGTCCGTTATCTCCTCAGGTTCAGCGCGCCTTTATGGATCTCCAGT
>JAKSBB010001043.1 GCA_022361315.1 Desulfobacterales bacterium | reverse complement strand
TTCTTCTGGTGGCCCTGGCCTGTAAAACCGCCATTCTGATCACGGAGTTTGCCAAGGCATCCCGGGATGACGGACAGTCTATCTTTGATGCTGCGGTGGCGGCGGCCCGGCTCAGGTTCCGGCCCATTCTGATGACGGCGGCGACCTTTATTCTGGGCATGGTGCCCCTGGTCATCGCCACCGGTGCCGGTGCCAACTCCAGGCAGGCCCTGGGGACAGCCGTGTTCAGCGGGATGCTGGCGGCCACCCTGATGCTGATCTTTTTTGTGCCGGCATTTTATGCGGTGATTCAGAGGATCAGTGAAGGGGTGACGGGAAGGTTTAAATCCGCAGGTCGCTCACCGGAGGAGAACCCTGCGAATATCGTTTAATTGGTTTCAATTCCGGCAGGTCCGGAATCGGTGACAAGATTGTCCCCGCCTTCAATAAAGATGAAGGCGGGGACAGTCGTATTTCAATCATTCGTACTCCCCGTTGAGGGATGCTTCAAAATACCGACGGTATTTTCCGCTGGCTTTTAGTTTCCTCAACCCGCGGTTAAATCGTTCGAGCTTCACCTGGTTTCCCGGCACCGTTTTTGATAGTGACAATCGGTAAAATGAAGTTCTCAATTGTTTGGGGTGGAAGGTGATGGCATTTTTCTGGGAAGACGTAAAGTTCTGGTTCAGAAGGGAACACCCGAAAGCCAGTCCGACAGGGGTGATATCAATTCTTTGTTTCAATAGTTTCCTGAAATTCAACTCCTCTGCGGACACGCGCTCAATATAGAGGGTTCCGTTTTTTTCCATAGCGGTAATTTGTTTGCCATAGCTGTTGCCAAGGACACCGCCGATTTTGTACGCTTTTAGATCCGGCACTGTATTCCAGTGGAAACGAAGGCTTTTTAGATGGAAAAAAACAAGTCTGTCTTCGGCCACCACATCCGAACTAAGCCGGTTCGGATTTTGGGGCTCAACGGCCAAACCGTCCCAAATGCCTTTTTCAACAAGCTTTTCTACTCTGCCCCAGGGGAAGAATTCATATTCCACAACAATCCCTTCCACAGCAAAGCTCTCTTTGATGATGTGCATGACGACGCCGTGATGTTTCAGGCTTTTGGATATGAACGGCGGCCATTCTCCGGTTGCCAGCCGGATGGTTTCTTGGGAGAAAGCCGTGTGGCTGAATACCAGCAGGCTCACCAGGTAAGCTGTCATCAGTGAAAAAAATTTCATGATCACTCCATGGTGATTCACGGTTATGACATCAATCTTTCCGGGTTGATTTAAAATGTAGTGCTCAGCAGTGTTATCGACACCGCCAATTTTTTGAAACTTTAGGTTTTATTTGTATCACACGCTCTCTTTAAAAAAAACATCTTCCTGTAAATCACAAGCAATGCGGCGTTCATTTCAGATGATATGATGGGCCCAGGAAAAAAATGTTCGGTCACCGGAAAGAACTGCTCTGATGAACCCTTTACGCCAAAGGTCCCGGAGGTTGGACTCTGCGAATTCGGGCGTCAACCCGGTGATATCGGCAACCTTTCGGGAGAGGGCTGCCAGGGCATTGTCCTGGGGGCCCTCAAAACTATTGTGGGATTCCAGAATATCACGGTTCAGAAGGGCGAATATCATCTCCATGCGGAAGAAACCACCCACCTGCATGGTTTCTTCTTCAGAGGCGGTTTGTTGATTGTATCTCTCTTTGGCTGAGGCCCACTCGGTTTCAATATCGGCGTTAAAGCCATCCACAAAATCGTTCATCTCTTCCGGGGTTAGAGCATTTGTGCTGACGATGGCACGGTTGGCATCGTACCGGTCCCAGTCGTGGGTGAGGATGTTCAGGTCGTAGGCGTCCATGTTTTCCCGGACATCGGTGCCGGGAAAGGGGGAGAGGAAATGGTAGGCGGATTCGATATCAATTTCCTTCTGGAGTTTCAGGGAGTCCGCCAGGGTGTCCCGGGTTTCACCGGGCAGGCCCACGATAAAAGAGGCGTGTCCCCGGATGCCGGCTTCGGTGCATGCCTCTGAGGCGCGCCGGACCTGGGCCGGGGTGATGCCTTTTCTCACCCGTTTGAGCATCTCGGGATTTCCGGATTCCACACCGAAGCTGACGGCATGGCACCCGGCAGCTTTCATTTGTTTCAGCAGATCTGCATCCACAGTGTTGACCCGGGCGAAAACGCTCCAGGAAAATGTGAGCCCTCTTTTCAGTATTTCATCGCAGAAGGCCAGCACCCGTTTCCGGTTGGCGGTGAAAAGATCATCGGCAATATTGATGAAGGGATTGCCTGAATCCACAAGGTCCTGAATTTCGTCCACCACACTGGGGATGGACCTGAACCGGACCTTCTGTCCCACCATGCGGCGCCCTAGGCAGAAGATGCATTGGTTGGGGCAGCCCCGGCTGGTGATGATGCTGACCGGAAAGCCCAGGGCCTGGTACCTTGCCATGGGCAGGAGATGGCGGGCCGGCATGGGCAGGGTGTCCAGATCAGGGATCAGGGGCCGTGGTTCCGTCTCAACAATGCCGTTCCCGGAGCGGAAGACAATTCCCTTGATGTCGCTCCATTTGCCGGGCTCTTCGATATAAGAGAGGAGTTCGGCCAGTGTCACCTCGCCTTCTCCCTTCACAATAATATCGATGTCGGGGTAATCCCTTAGGGTGTTCTCGGCATCAAAGGAAACATGGGGGCCTCCCATGAGGGTGATGGCGGAAGGTGCGGCGTCCTTGGCCAGGGAGAGCATACGGGCGGCCTGTTTATGATTCATGGTGACGCTGTTCGTGCCCACCACATCCGGCCCGAAGGCGTTGATTTCTGCCGCCAGCTTTTCGTCGGAATACCCCCGGACGATATAGTCGAAAATAACGGTGTCGTGGCCCTGGGCTTCGCACACCGCTGCGATATAGGTCAGGCCCAGCGGCGGGGACGGTGCCTCTTCCAGGGGGTAGGGCGGGGCTATCAGGGCGATCTTCATGCATACTCTCCTAATTGGGTCAGAACAGATGGTGTGTAACAACTCTAAGGAACGAAGACAAGTGAAAAGTCGCTTTTACAAACCGGCGTTTGGTGCTATTCTATAGGTCAGTAATCCATCCCCGATACAACTTATCTAACCTGTGCAATTGTGCCTGTGCAATTGTAACCTGAGCCGCTGTGACGAATTCGTCATCGGGATTGTATGTATTTCCCGCAGGTTTACGGCCTGTGGGAAAAACCAAGGAGGTACAGCTATGATATCCAGATTCGTTAACCTGTTTATTGCCCTGCTCTTTACCCTGATCTTCAGCCAGGCCCTATTCGCCCAGGAGATCCGGGTGGGGCTTGAACCCCTTCCCCCGCTGATTATCGACAAAAACACCGGCTATTCGGTGGATATGCTTAAAGCCATTGAAAAGAACACGGATTTGAAATTTACCATAAAGATCATGCCCTATAACCGGGTGAAGCATGCCATAAAATCGGGGGATATCGACCTGGGCGGGCATACCCCTTACAAAATGGAGACACCTGATTTTTACGCCTATGCCGTGGATGTGGAATGGTACGTGACAACCCTCATCGACGTTTACGCCAAAACCTCTGGGGATGCGGCGTCAGATAATTACAAGGTGTCGAAGCGCATCGGTACACCCAGGGGAAACGAGGGCTTTATGAGTGAGCTGTTCGGTATCCCCACGGCGAATTTCATGGTCAACGAACTGGATAATATCGTCAAGATGCTCAACGTGGGGCGTCTTGATTTTATTCTATTTGAGCGGTCCGCCACCATGAGCACCATCCAGAAGCTGAAGCTGCCGAACATCCATTACCGGATGATCGATGATTCTATCAAGGCCGGGTTTGCCGTGAATAAGAATGCCCGGGGCCAGGAGGTTAAAAAACTGATGGAGGCGGCCATCCGGAATACGGATCAGGACAGTCTTTTCAAAGATTTTTTCAAATACACCCGGTTACCGGCGGAAGGGGTGGTGCCCAACTAAGTCGTCGCTCTTAAAACCCGAAAGGTTGCCTGGATGGAGGGCTGCATAGTATAAAGCCTTATGTAAACACTTTGTACTATGAGCAATACAGGAGGAGACATGGCCGATCCATCCGCAAC
>JAKSBB010000353.1 GCA_022361315.1 Desulfobacterales bacterium | reverse complement strand
TGTGCCGGGGCATTTGCCGCAGTTGCAGGTGCCAAAACACTGAAAGACATCGGGGCCCTGGGCCGAAAAATGCCGGTGACGTCTGCAGCATTTGTCATGGGCGCCTTTGGCATGTGCGGTGCGCCACCCCTGGCCGGATTTATCAGCAAATGGCATATTGCTGCCGGGGCGGTTGAATCCGGAACGCTTTTTTTTCTGGCTGTGATCTGTGCGGGATCTCTTTTGGATGTGGTTTATTTCTTCCCTGTTATCCGGGATCTTTTCTTTGCAAAAATGCGGGTGACGGAAGTTCTGGGTGACGAAGAGGAAAAAGTACCTGAATATAAGGAAAAGCGTGAGGTCCTGGAATTAAAGAATCCCCTGACCCTGTGTATGACGGTACCCCTGGTGATGACGGCCCTGTTTTCCATCCTGTTCTGCCTGTTTCCCAGCCTGTTTGGCATCTATGAGCTGGCTGTCCGGGCGGTGGACGAACTATTTTAAAAAGGAAATGATCATGATCAATTGGAGACGATTTCCTAAAAAAATGTTTTGGCGGATTTTCTGGGCCGGTGTGATCATCAGTTTGATCCTGGACTTTTACTGGCTTTATACCCATAAATTCCACTTCCATTTCAGCTTCCAGTCGTTTCCGCAGTTCTTTGCACTCTTCGGTCTGTTCGGATGTATGGCTTTGATTCTCATTGCCAAAGCGATAGGGATCTTCATTGTCAAAGAAGAAGATTATTACCATAAAGAGGACTCAAAATGATATCCGGGACAAATTTCTGGATACACCCGGGGATCGTGATCGCCCTGGGGGGCCTGCTGATTCCCTTGATTCCGTGGACAAGGGCAAAGCAGGCATATTTTCTGGCGCTTCCCCTCCTGGGTCTGGTCATTCTCATATCCACATCCAGCGGGGTGTTCGGCCAGGTACCTGAATGGCCTTCGGCACTTCATAAATGGAATATCGGCTTTCTGCAGTACACCCTGGACATCGCCAGGATCAACAAGATGAGTCTGTTGTTCGGGTATATTTATGTGATTGCTGCATTTTGCATGAATATCTATGCACTTAAGGTGAAAAACGACTGGGAACATGTCATCGCAATGATCTATGTGGGGGCGGCACTGGGGGCGATTTTTTCCGGAGATCTGTTCTCTCTCTTTTTCAGTATCGAGATCATGTCCTGGGCCCCCTTTTTTCTGCTGCTGTTCAGGGGGACGCAAAAATCCCGGGGGGCTGCAGTTCGCTACATTATCTGGCACCATATCAGCGGACTTCTTATCCTGACCGGAATCCTGATGCATGTGAACCAGACTGGAAGTATTGCGTTTACAACACTGTCCTGGGAGGCGGGCACCAGACATCTGGGTACGTATTTAATTCTGACGGGGTTTTTAATAAACTCAGCCAGTATCCCTTTTCATTCCTGGTTGTCCGATGCCTATTCCGAGGCGTCACCGAGCGGGTCTGTGTATATGACGGCATACACCACCAAAACCGCTGTTTTTTGTCTGCTGACCTGCTTCACCGGGGTGAAACTATTGATGTGGATCGGTGTGTTTTCAGCGGTTTTCTCGGTGTTTATGGCGGTTCTGGAAAATGACGGCAGGCGGTTGCTTTCCTATCATATCGTCTCACAGGTGGGGTATATGGTGGCAGGTGTTGGCATCGGTACCCATATGGCGGTTAACGGGGTCGTGTCCCACGCCTTCTGTCATATCGTTTATAAGGCGCTTTTATATATGGGGGCGGGCTGCGTTTTATATGTTGTCGGCACAGCAAAGTTCCATAAACTGGGTGGCCTTTACCGGTATATGCCCATCTGTTTCTGGCTCACCATGATCGGTGGATTTTCCATCTCCGGTATTCCGCTGTTCAGCGGATTTGTCAGTAAAACCATGACCATTGAGGCGGCGGAGTTAATTCATGAGCCCATAGTTTATCTGTTGCTGGAGGGAGCATCCGTGGGCACCTTCCTTCACACCGGTTTAAAGCTGCCCTGGAATATGTGGCTTCAGGGCCGGGATGAACCGACGGCAGAAATACGTGTTCGACTGAAGGATTCTGCATTCAATACACCGGTACACATGCTGGCGGCCATGGGACTCCTTTCGTTTATATGCATCTTCATCGGTGTTTTTCCGGATACCCTCTATTCAATGCTGCCCTATCCCGTGGCGTTTGAACCCTTTACCCTCACCCGGGTTTTCTCCATGATCCAATTGTTTCTGTTTGCCTTCCTGGGCTTCTGGGTATTGCGCAACTGGGTAACAGGCCATCCCGGTTATGTTCTGGATACGGACTGGCCCTTCCGGCTGATGGGGCAAAAGTTGATGCAGTTTTGTAAAGGGGCGATTCCACAGGCAGGTCGATCCATTGATCGATATGTCATTTTGCTTAGCCGGCAAATCATAGAGATCGTCAGAAATCCTCAAATGGTAATCATCACCACCCCTGCTCAAATCGGGAAAGGGGTTTTGCTGATGCTGATCCTTTTTACCCTGATGCTGATCTTTAAATTGTGATTCACTCCTTATGCGGTGGGCATAAGGATGGGGCCGGCACATTTTCCGTACCGGCCCCAAAGGGAAATGGGATAAACCGGGGGCACGCCCCTTGCGTTATATTGAAAACAGGTTGGTGGACAAAACCACTCCCAGAAACAGGGTTGAGAAAAGTGTCGCGGAGTACACCACTCTTTTGCGGGGGCTGCTTTTTTTATTTCTGTTTACCAAATGTCTAATCCTTGCCGGGTTTGAATCATACGCGCTTCCGTATCTGTATTTCATGGGGGGGTCCTTTATAGTTATCATTTAAAATATTGGGTTATTTTCGGGTTGTTTTTCATTTTCTGGTCTTGATATAGAACAATATCCGTGCCAGAGGCTAAAACCTGAGTGTCGTATTGGTTTAACCGTCTGATATTAAATGGAAAATATGTGGTGCAGGGTGGCGGCTGTAAAAAGAACTGTTAGATAGTGAAGGTGCGTCAACTCTGACGTAGCTGGTGGTGAGACAGGTTGCGAGGCCTTGATTTTACAAGGGATTATAGGGTGTACGCCAAAATTGGCATGGTTTGGGCCGATATGGGCGTACCGGATGATCTACTGAATGCCATACTGCTTCATCTTCCGCTGCAGGGTCCGCAGGCCGATGCGTAAGTGTTTCGCGGTGTGGGTGCGGTTCCACCGGCACTCGGCCAGGGCGGCATTGATCCGTTGTTTTTCAAATGCGGCCACGGCATCTCCCAGGGATGTTGTAAGCGGCGCCTCGTCCGCTTCAGTCCCTTCTCCGGGTGTGATGTCAAAGGAGGGAACCGTACCGGTGAGGTCCAGACGTTTCAGGGTGACAAACCGGTAGAGCACGTTCTGCAGTTCCCGTACATTGCCGGGCCAGGTATAGTTCATCAGGGTGTCCATGATCTTGGCGGTAATCCGGGGCCGGATCTTTCTATCGTAGGCCTTGAGACAATAGTCCGTGAGCAAAGGAATGTCCTCCTTACGCTCACGCAGGGGCGGCAAGTGGATGGGAATGACATGAACCCGGTAGAAAAAGTCGGACCGCATCTTCCCGGCCTTTACCATTTCCGTTAAGTTTCGGTTCGTGGCGGCAATGATCCTGAGATCCGGCTGGTGTAATTCACTGCAGCCCACCGGGGTGAACCCCCCGCCCTCTATTGCCCGGAGCAACTTCACCTGGAACCCGGCCTCGATTTCGCCGATCTCGTCCAGAAAAAGGCATCCTCTGTCCGCCTTGTCCAAAAGTCCGGCCTTGTCCTTATTGGCACCTGTGAATGCCCCTTTCTTAT
>JAKSBB010001273.1 GCA_022361315.1 Desulfobacterales bacterium | reverse complement strand
GGAAGTTCACCGATTTCGTCCAGAAACAGGGTACCCCCGTTGGCCATGGCGATCAGACCGTCGGAGGCTTTGTCTGCGGAGGTAAAGGCCCCTTTCTTGTGCCCGAACAGGGTGCTCTCGATGAGGGTTTCCGGCAGGGACGCGCAGTCCACCACCACGTATTCATGGTTTTTGCATTCCGAGTTGTCATGGATCAGCCTGGCCAGCAACTCTTTGCCGGTGCCGCTTTCCCCATGGATCAGCACGTTGACCTGGCTGCCCGCACTCCGGGCCACCTTCTCCAGGCAGGCGGTCAGGGCAGGGCTTTTTCCCACAAAACCGGGATTGGACAGCACCACTTTTTTTTCCTGGTTCTGTTTTGCCCGGCGGTATTCCAGGGCCCGGCGGACCTGGAGCAGAAGTTTATCCTTGTAGAAGGGTTTCTCAATATAGTCCCAGGCCCCGTTGGTGATGGCCAGCTTTGCGCCTTCGGTGCTTCCGTGGGCGGTGATGATAATGACCAGGGGAGGATCCGCCTGCTGCTTGATGGTGTTCAGGGCATCCAGGCCGTTGCCGTCGGGCAGGTTGACATCCAGAAAAACCAGGTCAAAGGACCGGCTGGTAAGCAGGTCAAGCCCCTGTTTTAAGGTTGCGGCTTCCGCGGTACGGTGGTCCAGTTCCTCAACGCGGGTGGAAATGATGTCTCTGATGACATCCTCGTCATCAATGATCAGAATATCGGCCATTGGATAAAAACTGATGCTTCGGTTTAGGTGGTTACATAGAATTGGGTATATTATATAGATTTGAGTGAAGAATCCAAGGGATTTCTTTCGGATTTTGTACGGATCTTATAGGGCGTATTCTATCCCCGGTTTGTGCGGGGGCGATGCTACCCGGTGTACCGGTATCCGATACCGTGGACCGTGACAATAGATTCCGGATTGCCGGGGGTGGCTTCCACCTTTTTACGAAGCATGGCGATGTGCTGATCCAGGGTCCGGGTGGTCCCGGGGTAATCTTCGCCCCAGACACGGGCCAGGATGAATTCCCGCTCCAAAACTTCACCGGGGCGGTCCGCAAACAGCCGGATCAGATCCAGTTCACGCCTTGAGATATCAACGCTGCCGGCCGGGCCGGTGAGCGTATATGTCCTGGGGTCAACGGTGAAAGCGGCGAAGGGGAAAGAGGTTTTCATTTTTCCGGGGCGGTCCGTTGACGTCGTTTCGCCCGGTGGGGTGCTTCGCCTCAGCACCGCTTCTATCCTGGCAAGCAGTTCGTGAATACCGAAGGGTTTGGTGATATAGTCGTCCGCACCGAGCTGGAGCCCCACCACCTTGTCAATCTCCTCTCCTTTGGCCGTGAGCATGATTATGGGAACCCGTGGGTTTTCAGACCGGATTTCCCTGCAGACGTCGTAGCCGCTCTTCTCCGGCATCATGATGTCCAGGAGGATGAGATCGGGTGCGGTTTCCCGGAAGAGAGATACCGCCTCACGTCCGTCACCTGCCTGAACCACCCGGTAGTTTTCGCTTTCCAGGGTATCTGTCAGTCCTGTTCTGATGTTGGGATCATCTTCAGCCACCAGTATTTTAATGGTCGTCATGGTCGGGTATCCTTATGGTAAAGCAGCAGCCGGTTGTGGCGTTATTTGCGGGGTTTGTTTCAAGCGTCAGGTCACACCCGAGGTCCCGGAGCATCTGCCGGGCAATGCTCAGTCCTAAACCGGAGCCGGGCTGGGCCGCAGTGAGGGAGTCGTCCACCCGGTAGAATTTCTCAAATATTTTTTCCTTCAGGGTGGCATCAATGCCCGGGCCGTCATCACTGATGCGGATCAGGATATTCCTGTCGGCAGTTCGTTCAAGGGCAAACCGGATAAACCTGCCGTCTCCGGCGTATTTAAGGGCGTTGTCCAGGAGGTTCAGGATCGTCTGTTCCAGCGCATCTCTGTCCGTGGTGACCCGGAATTCCCCCGGCGGAATTTCAAGGATGGTCTCAAGGCCCTTCTCCTGAATCCGGATGGACTGGTCCCGGACAAGATCCGAGAGGAACCGGGCCGGGTCAAACCGGGTGGGGCGGTACTGCTTCCGCCCCTGTTCCAGTTTGCCGAAATCCAGAACATTATTTATCAGGCGGGTGAGCCGCTGGCTTTCGCTGACAATCACCCTAAGATAGTTGTCCTGTTTGGTTTTATCCCGGATACGGCCGGACTGAAGGAGTTCTCCGTACATGCGTATGCTGGTTAACGGGGTTTTCAGTTCATGGGACACCGAGGCGACAAATGAGGTTTTCCGGCGGGCATCTCTGATTTTTGACAAAGTCAGCCGGGTGATCAGGATACCGCCGGAAAGTATCGCCGCCATCAGGATGCCCACAAGGGTGAGGGCAATTACCATGAATCCGGTGCCGGAACCAAGGGCATCGGCATGGGCAAATACGGAGATCTCCCAGTGGGGAAGGTGTTGGGATACGCCGATTTTGGCAAGGGGGGTGATATTGTCATCCATTGCCGCGGCACCCGACCGGTGAAGGGGTGCGCCGTTACCGTCGGTGAGAACAATGGCGGTATGGGGCTGCCGGGTTTTGGGAAAATCGGCGATCAGGCGGGAGAGAAAGGTCATCAGTTCCAGCTCCACCCCGTAAACCGGACCCCGGCCGTGCCGGACCCAACCCAGGATGTGGAGCCGGTTCTGGCTGAACCAGGGAATCCAGCCGGAGGCGGCTTCCACGGATTCCTCTGCATCTGTTTGCATTGAAAAGGCGCTTTCTTGAACCGGTTCGCCAACCCGGGACAGGGCGTACAGGGATTGGCGGGCGGTTCTTTGTTGTACCGGAGCAGATTCAGCGGCCGCCAAAGCGTCAGGTCTTGGGTGTTCCGGTCCGGATGCAGTACGGCCGGTGTCAAACCCGGTGCGGCCTGAGAAAAAGGTGTCAAATCGTTGTATAAACTGCCGTTCTTCACCGGTGGCAGCCATGGATCTGGGGGGATAAAGAAGCCCCTGATCCGGATGGTACACAAAGATGTTCCGGATCAGGGGGTTGGTTTTTTCCCAGGCCAGAAGCCGGGTTTCAAGGACGGCCGGAAGCTGTTGGGGGCCAAGGTCCAGCAGGGCCCGGGCCAGGTTGTCCTGAACCCCGACCAGTGCCAGCTCAATGGATTCGGCAATGGCGTAGGCCTGTTCGGTGAGGGTGGTTTCGTAGGACCGCCGGGTCCGCTCCTGTTCCAGGATGAGCATCCTGAAGGCAACCCCGCCCAGAATCAGGGCCGGCACCAGAAGAAGTATCCAGAAGAGTATGATGGGACGTCCGGCGGTCATGTGATTTAGATCTCCTTATTGGGCCATTTGCTGGTTTTTCATCTGGTAGGATTCTGTCCTGAGTTTTTTACGGGTCTTTTTGCTCATGCCCTTTTCCTCAAGTATCTCTGCCTGGTCCTCCACCACTTCGGCTTCCTTGGCCAGCTGGGCATCCCCGTACATGCTGCCCACGGCCTTCATCTTGGCCGCCGACTGCCGCAGGGTGGCCGCTGCTTCCTTTGGCCGTCCCTGGTCGGAGAGCTCGATGGCCTTTTCCTGGGCCAGGGCATTGAGGTTGCGCTGGTAGTCCCGGACCACACCCACGTTGGTGGAGGCGGACACCTTTTCGGGATCACGGCTGAAGGATGCCTTGGCAATGCCGGTGGACCGCATGGGTTTCCCTGCAAAGGGATCCTGATAGGCCACCTCCGCGCGTGCCACGTTCAGGGTGGTGCCGGATGCTGCCGGGGGCAGGCGGACTTCGATCAGGGCGTATTTCTCCTGGCCGCCGTAGAGCTGGTTCATGGAGAGTTCAATCCGGTTGCCTTTGATCCGGCCTTCCCGGCCGATGATCTCCACCGGGGTGACGTCGTCGGGCAGGGTGACAATGACACGGACTTCTTTGGCCACCACATTGAGGACTTCCCCCAGTTCAGCGGCAAATATCCGGGGCAGGTCCATACCGGCTTCCGCAAAATAGGTGTTGCCGTCGCTTCTCTGGGAGAGGCGGGCCATCAGGTCTTCGTTGTAATCCGTGCCGACGCCGATGGTGGTCACGGAAATGCTTTCCTTGAACAACCCGGCGCCCAGACGCCCCAGATCGGAAGGGTGACTGGGACCCACATTGGCCAGGCCGTCGGAAAGCAGGACCACCCGGTGGATGTAGCGTTCTTCAATATGCTTTCGGATTTCGGACGCGCCCTGGCTCACCCCGCCGAAGAGAGCGGTGCTGCCGCCGGCCCGGATCTGCCGTATCTGCCTGACGATGGCATTTACATCCCTGACTTGCTGGGCCGGCACCAGGGTGGTGACATCCGTATCGTAGGTCACCAGGGAAAACACATCATCCTTTCCCAGCCGGGTCAGTGCCTCTATGGCCGCTTCCCTGGCCATTTGCATTTTGGTGCCGCTCATGGAACCGGACTGGTCCATGACCAGTGCAATGTTCACCCGGGGGCGTTTGGCCTCTGCCGGTGCCAGGGGGGCATCCAGGGTGATTTTCAGCACCACATTCTGGGCATCACCTGCCGGCAGAACCGCCCGGTCGGTTTCCACCCGGCATACCACCTGCCCGGTGTCCGCAGCAACGGCTGCGCCGGAAAGGGTTGCTATACCCAAAGCTGCCAATACTGTAAAAACAATTGTCCGGAATTGAAATTTTTTGTTCGCCATGGCCGGTCTCCTTCTTTCCTGAGTTAATGCTTTTTGCCTGAAAGTGCAATATCAGGCGTTAAATTTACCGTGGAAACAAGGATACCCCCTTATCGGAAATCATGTGTCAGCCAAAGGCAAATAAGTTGTAAAAAGCTTGTAAAAAAGGGGACGGACTATGTCAGAAGGTACTCCCTGACTTATGCGACGGTCTTCAGAAATGCGGATAATTCCCCGGCAAACCGGAAAGGGTGTTCGATCTGCGGTACATGCCCCAAATCGTCAAAGATATGAATTTTTGCATCGGGCATTCGCTTTGCCAGGAAGTCGGTGGTCTGGCAGGGGAACAGGCTGTCGTGCCGGCCCCAGACCAGGAACACCTTCATCCTGAAATCATCCAAGTGCGGGTTGAGGGACAGACTTTCCATGGTTTCTCTGCCCGATTTCACCGCATCCATGTTGCTCAGATCGTTGAATACTTTACCGTACCAGTCATGGTTGTCCATGGTGTGTTTGGCCATGTATTCCCCGATAAATTTTGGCAGAACGGGTGGTTTGGCGAATATCCGGCCCCGCATCTCTTCATAGTCATCCACCGACCTGACCTGGAACAGGATATCGCCCTCCAGGGCCTCGTCGTAGACGGATCTGTGGCCGGGCAGATAGAATCCGGCTGTGTCCACCAGGGTGAGGGAGCGGATTTGCTCCGGCAGTGCCAGTGCCAGGCGTGAGGCCACGGCCCCGCCCAGGGAATTGCCCGCCAGGTGGCAGGGGCCGATATGGTTGTCCCGGATGAACCCGGACAACCATTTGCAATAGTTGTCAAGGCTGTAGGTAAGGCCTGCATCCGTGGTGCTTTGGCCGAAACCCGGCAGGTCAGGCAGCACCAGATTCACCTGGTCTTTCAGGAAATTGGCGGGAAAATAGAAACTCTCCTTCCGGTCGGAAAATCCGTGGAGGAAAAGCAGGGTCTCTTTTTTACCATTGTTGATATTCACCCAGGAGATATCCACCTCAGCTTTGTGGGTGTGGTGGGTTGCCCCCAGGCTTGCGCCCGTTTTTTTGAAAAAGGATTCCAGCATGGTGCCGCCGATGCGGGCGTTTACATTAAAAAGAGGGGATGTGTTATTTTTCATTCGGTTCGTCCAGCGCCTTGCGGATTTTTTCAGATAGTTCCGTCATAACGACGGGTTTCATAATAATATCCCGGATACCGGCAGAGTTGATCTTCTCCGGTGTTAGTTTTTCCCCAAAGCCCGTACAGAGAACAACGGGGAGGTCCGGCCGGATGTGGTGAATCGCTATGGCCAATTGATCTCCGTTCATTTTTGGCATGGACAGGTCGGTCAGCACCAGGTCAAATGAATCCGGCCGGGCCTTGAACGCCTCCAGCGCTTCCAGTGGTGAGATTCTGTATGCCACTTTGTATCCGAGTTTTTCCAGTGCCTGCTTCTGCATGGCGGCAATGATCTCCTCATCGTCAATGAGCAGAATGGATTCAGAGCCCCTGCGCAGGGAGCGGCTGGCGGTGCGCGACCCTGCCGCATTTTCAAATGCCTCGTCCACCGGCAGATGTATACTGATATTTGTCCCTTCCCCGGGGGCTGTGTCAATGCGGATATGGCCGTTCATTTTATTGACAATACCGTGGACAACGGATAACCCGATTCCGGTACCGCGCCCCTTCTCCTTGGTTGTAAAGTAAGGATCAAACACTTTTTCCACCAGTTCCGGCGTCATTCCGACACCGCTGTCGGAGACAAGGAGCCGGGCATATCTGCCCGAGGGAAGTTCAAGGGGGGAGGCGGTATCAACATCCACCTGCTGAAGTTCGATTTTTAATTCCCCCCCATCCTCTTCCATGGCGTGGTAAGCATTGGTGGCCAGATTCATCAGAATCTGGTGGATCTGGGTGGCATCTGCATGAACCGCACTGCAGTTGGGGTCAATATACTGCTTTATTTCGATGTTTTTGGGTATGGTGGACCGCAGCAGCTTGATCACCTCTTTGGCGATGAGCTGTATTTTGAGCGGCCTGTATTCTGTTTTCTCCTGCCGCGAAAAGGTAAGAATCTGTTGAACCAGATCCTTGGCCCGGAGGGCGCTTCCCCGGATTTGCTGCAGGCTGCTGTGGACCGTATTATTTTCAGGAGGGGTATCGCCTATGAGAATTTCCGTATATCCCAGAATGGGGAACAGAATATTGTTGAAATCGTGGGCAATACCCCCGGCAAGTGTGCCGATGGCCTCCAGTTGCTGGGCATGGGACAGCCTGGCTTTCATCTTTAATTCTTCGGTGATGTCCCTTTTAACGGCCACGTAATTGACAATACTGCCGGAGTCATCCCGAACCGGGGAGATACTGGTTTCTTCGGTGAAAAGTGCGCCGTCCTTTTTCCGGTTGGTTATTTCTCCTTTCCAGGGTTTACCACTTGATATGGTTTCCCAGAGGCCGCGGTAGAACGCGGTGCTGTGTTTTCCACTCTGAAGGATTCTCGGGTTTTGGCCGATGAGGGTCTGCCGCCTGAACCCCGTCAGTGTTTCAAAGGCGGAGTTGGCATATTGAATGGTGCCGTCGGCATCGGTGATTAGTATCGTTTCCGGGGATTGTTCGATGGCGGTGAGCAATAGTTCCCGCTCTTCTTCAGACCGTTTTCTCTCCGTGATATCTGTGGAGACACTGACCATGCGCCAGGGTTCGCCTTCTTCATTCTTCAGCAGCCGGGCCCTGCAGTCCAGAATGATTTTAGCGCCGTCCGAGTCGTGATTGACCACTTCGCCCCGCCACCGCCCGTTTTCAAGGGTGTTGTGAAGGGGGGACTGCCGTACCGGTTCACCGGATACCCCTTCCCCGGACCGTTTGGCATGTTTCAGCGCCGCTTTGTTAGCGTAGAGAACGTTGCCGTCCAGGTCCGTGGCGGTCACGTGATCCTGGATGTTGTTCAGTAAGAGGGCCTGGAACTTCAGTGCTTTTTCCGTTTCCTTTCTTTTGCGCAGCTCTTTGACCAGATCGTTTGTTTTTACCTTCACCACCCGCCGCAGGGCAATAATCAATGTCAGTGAGGCCAGGAAGATCACCCCGGCCGAACCGATGATCCATTTCAGCCATACCGGCCAGCCCAGGCTTTCTGTCTCGGTGATACCGAACCATTTTTCCATGGAGGTATGATAGACGGAGGCCGGATTTTTCTTTAACACCGGAATACTTCTGTCCAGTGCCGGCAGCACTCTGGCAGGGTCTCCCTTTGGGGTTGCAAAGTGAATTTCCACGGGATTAAAAACAATCGGGGTGGTCCGGATATCAAAGTGCCTGGCATTGCGTTTTGCATTGATGAAATTCACCACACCGGCATCGCAGGAGCTGTCGTCCAAACGGCCTAAAATTTCAGTGTAGTCAGCCACCGGCACCCGGGTGAATTGAACCCCCAGTTTTTTGATGAGGTCGCTAAAATATTCGCCGTGGGTATCGTTGGGCTGAATGGCAATTCTTTTACCGGACAGATCCAGAATGGACTCCACCTTCATTCCCCTGCGGGTGTAGACGCCCCCCCAGTTGGATAGTAAGGCATCCCGGTTATAATCAAGGTCTTTTCGGCGGGATTCTTTCAGTGCAACAGCCGGAAGAATGTCCAGTTCGCCTGATTTGACCAGGGTAAATACCTTTTCCCATTCACCATACCGATATTGAAGGACCCATCCCTCTTGACCAGCCACATGTTCCAGAATATCAATGAAAAGTCCCTCCGGACCTGACTTGCCCATGGAGATCATGGGGGTGTTGTCATATACACCGACTATGACGATCCTGGCCCTTGCAGTAGCGCTGGATAAAATCAGAATAACAAGCAGGAGAATTGATATCAGGAAGGGATGTTTATTTGGCATCGGGGCTCTCCCTGTTGGCCTTCAGGCTGTCCTGGTTATGAAAATCGGATTCTTTTTTGATCGGGTATGCCATGGTAAGAATTTCAGTATCCCGTTTGTCTGTTGCAGCCCCGGCATGGCCCGCTATGGATATTGTGCCATACCTCATTTTGACGCCTTTTATTGAGAAAAAGACGAATAATTTGCATAGTTGTAGACTAAATGAACAGAAATGGAAAGGAAATTCATATGCCGCAAGGGGCTTGGATTTGCCTCCGTCCCTGTGGTAAAAGAATCGATCCGGTTCTGATAAACCGGTGGCGCTATCAATCGGGAAATTAAAGGAAAAGTCATGACGGTAACCCTGGCATTTATCAACGGCAATGTGATCACCATGAAAGAGAGGACGGTTGCCCAAGCCGTTGCTGTAGGAGATGACCGGATCATCCGGGTGGGGGACAACGAAGACATCCTGGCCGTGACGGACGGGAATACCCGGGTAATTGACCTGAAAGGGAAAACCCTTCTGCCCGGTTTTATTGATACCCACACCCATTTGCTGGGGTTCGGATTTTCCTTTGAATCCATAGACCTTCTGAATGTTACCTCACAGGCGGAACTGGTGGAGATCTGTCAATCCTATATCCGTGATAATAACATCCCCGAAGGTACCTGGATTCTGGGCCGGGGATTCAACCAGAACGAGTTCACCGATATAAACGCGTTTCCCACCACACGGGTCATGAATCGTATTTCCGAGACACATCCGATCCTTTTGCTGAGAACCGACGGCCACATCGGCATCACCAACGATCTGGCCCTGGAGCTGGCAGGAGTGGATAAAGATACATATATCCGCGGCGGCAGCTTTGACACCTATGAGGACGGCAGCCCCAACGGGGTGATCCGGGAAGCCTCCCTTGAGTGGTTCAAAAAGCAGATGTCCAAATCCCGGACGGTGGAGGATTTGAAACGGGCCATCCGAACCGGTGGCCTTGAGCTGGCCAGATTCGGGATCACCTCCATCCATACGGAGGATTCCTATGATCTCGGATATGCCGGGGATTTGGGTGACATCCATGAGGCGTATCGGGAACTGATTTGGGAGGATAATATGCCCCTCAGGGTATATCAGAAGGTGTCGCTGCCGAGAAAGGCAGATCTGTCGGCATTCCTGGAACAGCCCCTGCGCACGGGGGATGGAGATGATTTTTTCCGGATGGGGCCCATGAAGCTCTGGACCGACGGTACGCTTGGGGCGCGGACGGCAGCCCTGGCCGAAGATTATACGGACGAGCCAGGCCAGCGGGGGATCTATGTTTACCGTGATGATGAGCTTGCCGACATGGTTAAAATCGCCCATGACAATGATATGCAGGTCTGCCTGCACAGTATCGGTGACGGCTCGCTGGAGCAGGTGGTCCGGTGTTATGAAGCTGTGGCGGAAGAGGGCGGTAAAGATCTCCGGCACCGCATCGTTCATTGCCAGATCGGCACCTATGAACTGTATGAGCGAATCGGCCGCATGGGGTTGTCCATTAATATCCAGCCCCTTCAGACTGCTACGGACTATCCGTTGATTGAGCACCGGTTAGGAAAGGCGAGGGCCTCCCAGTGCCACGCCTGGAAAACCTGCATGGACTATGGGGTAAATGTAACCGGCAGTTCGGATGTGCCCTGCACCTTCAGTGATGAAGCCGCCAATGTCTTCCAGGGTATTGATGCTATTGTGAACAGGGATGCCTGGCTCCCCGGTGAGGCTGTGGATGTCTACGACGGCCTTGCAATGTACACCATCAATGCGGCCTGGTCTGCTTTCGAGGAAAATACTAAAGGCTCGATCGAGGTTGGGAAACTGGCTGATCTGGTTGTGCTTGATAGTGATCCATTGACCATGGATAAAAAGTTGATCAAAGATATTCGTGTGGAGATGACCTTTCTGGGTGGCCGTTTGATTGATTGATGGGAACTTCACGGGGATAAGATGATCGATATTCGGAAATGATACGTGTCGGCATTTTCTTATACCATTGTGTGTTACCAAAAAATCGGGCTATATACAAAGTTTCTTACTGTACCTAATACTGTATATGAGTGGCTTCTGATATATATCTAATGTATATAAATATAAAAGTTATACAGTATTAGTCGGAAGTGTATCGATTCGGCGCTTAAAGATAGGACAAAGAGGGGCACAAGCAAGGGTGCCCTGAAAGGCGTGAACATATTGTATTATTTTGGGCCTAAAACAGGGGCGTAGAACCATAAAAGATTAGTAAAGAGAGAGCTTCCGGCAGGGAATGTCGTAAAAAGGACAAAATGTTTTACGTGGCTTTTAAAGATATGGTGCCGAAGGGGAGATTTGAACTCCCACGGGTTGCCCCACACGCCCCTCAAGCGTGCGTGTCTACCAATTCCACCACTTCGGCATTTTATATTTGTTTATCCCCTCAGCTCCATTTGCCTTGGCTGAAGGGGAATTGCCCGGTTCATTTTGATGTCACTGGTGTGAGACCGGCTCACAGACCAGATCATCCAACTTATGGGGACCTGAGGGAACTAACCTATCTGGCATCTGTTTGTCAAGGATAGAGTGTAGTTTTTTTGTAATCCATTGATATTGAGACTGTGTGAAATGATAATTGCGCCAAAGAAAAATTTTCAAAGGACCGGAAAAGCAAAAAAGGCTTTCATGAAATTGCTGAAAGCCCTTATCCTCATGGTGGTGATCCCGCGGGGATTCTAATATCTGATTTCGCCTGTCATCCCCCTATTAACATAAACGGATAAAAGTAGCCGCATATTAATGCTACGATATAAGAGATTACAGCTTTAAACCCGTTTAGTTTATCCCCCTGCTTATATTCAAGTCTGAGAAAGGCGCATATTAAACACCAGGTAAAAGCCCAGCATACGACGACGGTTAGAGGGAATAAGACGATATCTAAAAATCCTATTTTACCTTCAGATATACAGAATGATCCAAAGTAGCAATTAACAATAGAAGATGCTAAGGCGCTTAATGTATATACGAGCAGGTTGATTAATATCCAGTGTAGTTTCTTGTTTTTTGTCAGCATCGATGTGAAAAAATGTTCCGTAACGGTTTTGGGGAATCGATTTTACTGGAGATTATCTTGACCCGTGCTTGGAAAGCAACTGAAAAAAAGAAGATGAAATTTCGAGTGCTGTGGGATTTGATGCCCGTGGCATCCGACCAAGCCAACACCACTTCCGCTATGGGTTGAATCCGCTTTGTAGGCGTAAACTGAACGTTGGAGGGAAGTGGGGTTGCCGGGAATTCTGATTTGAAATATCCAGACTAAAATGGAATGTCGTCATCTTTAAGAGGTGGTGCTTGATCAAAATCAGGAGGCTCATTCATCGGTGGCTGTTCGGTTTGTTCATTGTCGACTGCCAAAATTCTCCATGCTTGTAGTGTATTGAAGTATTTCGTTTCACCTTTGGGACTGGTCCATTTTCGACCTTTCAGATTGAAATGAACTTCAATCTCTTGACCGCTGGAGAATTTATCAAGCAGTTCGCATTTGTCCTGAATAAGCTCAAATTTTATAAATTCAGGGTAGTTGGGGTTTTCTGCATATTCGACTACAAATTCTCTTTTCTTGAACGTGGGTGAAATCTCCTGGATTTCAAAAGTTTCAAGTAGCTTGGCCTTAATTTCCATGATCTTTATCACCTAAAAATTATTATAATTACCTAATGACGTTCTATCCATTGGTTTGGCGGGAAGGCCAGTATGATGGTGGCCCTAAAAACAAAAAGGCCTTCAGCAAACCGCTAAAAGCCCCGATTTTCTAAGTGGTGATCCCACGGGGAATCGAACCCCGGTTTCCGGCGTGAGAGGCCAGCGTCCTAACCGCTAGACGATGGGACCACATCAACTCAGATCTTGCGTATTTATACCGAAATCAAATAAAAGTCAAACAAATTGTAGCTTGGAAAGCTAAGCTAAAAGGTCTTTTTCGTGCCCTTCTTTGCCCCGATGGCATAGTAGATCAGCCAGCCCACAATGGGGATGACGGCCACCATGTGCCAGACAAACTTCTCTTTGACCGAGGGGAAGTCTTTTTTGATGATGTCCACCAGGGCCAGCATGGTCAGGCCGAAGGAGACGACAGCCACGATTAAAACGGTGATTACAATATTATCCATATGTATTGCAGGTCTTTCTCTGTCGGTTTTATTTGTCCGGGGTTATTTTAATTTGTCTGAAATTTTCAGCAGGGTGTCCACGTAGTAGTTGCTGTGGTTGTACCTGAACAGCACCTTGTGCTGCTGCTGGCGGCTGATGCCGGGTTTCCAGCCGTGGTGCTTCAGATAGTTGGCCACGGAGAAGATGGCGTCGTGGTGGGTAAACAGGTCCACCTTGCCGTCTTTGTTACCGTCTTTGGCCAGGGTCAGGGCATTGGAGGGCATGAACTGGGGGATGCCCATGGCGCCGGCATAGGAGCCTTTGATGGCAACAGGGTCAATGCCTTCCCGGTCGGCAAACTTGATCAGGGCTTTGAGTTCCGCATAGCCCCACTTGGTGCGTTTGGCGACTTTTTTGTCAAAGGTGGCCCGTTTGGGTTTCTTTTTATCCGGGATGAAGGCCCAGATCTTTTCCTGGAGTACGGGATCGGTCAGGGCAGCCATGGTGGACAGTGTGTTGATCACGGTCCGTTTGCCGAGATAAGTACCCAGACGGGTTTCCACCAGGATGATGGCGGTGATTACGGTTTTATCCACCCCGAACTTTTTTTCAGCCAGATCCAGACTTTCCTTATGGGTGGCCATGTACTTCTTTGCATTGGCAATGGATTTTTTGGATATGAACTGATCGTAGTTCAGGCTGGATTCCGAGTGGATGAAAAACAGGGAGACACCGGCAGGATTGAAAAATACCTTTTCTTTGGCAAAGAGGGTCTCTATCTTTTGGGCATCAAAGCCGTCCTTGACCAGCCGCTGGGTGAGCGGCTTAAGTTCGTCACCTTTGGCCGGGGTTTTTCCAATGGCTAAGCCCGGGAAAAGCAGCAGGGTAAGAATCAGTAAAAACAGGGGGAATCGCATGGGTCCGGATGGCGTGTGTTGGGTTTCCATAGAGTTTAACGTATCAGCTCCCTTGTCTGGCCGTTTTATTCTCGTACTTTGGTGTTAATCCGTCACTATATAACTTATTTTGAAACGGAATGCATTAAATTTCCGACCGGAGCACATTAAAAAATCTCCACAAAAAGAAGGCCCGGAAACCGTAAGGTGTCCGGGCCAATGGTCAACCCAATCCGCACAGGAGGTGCTCGGTACAAAACCTTGGGGTGCGGCAGTTGCCGCACCCCAAAGTGTTATGGATTAGATGTCATAATACAGGTAGAACTCATGGGGATGGGGACGGCTGATAACCGGTTTAACTTCGTTTTCCATCTTGTAGTCAATCCAGTAATCAATAACGTCTTTAGTGAACACATCACCCTTGAGCAGGAAGTCATGGTCAGACTTAAGCGCTTCCAGGGCTTCTTCCAGGGAGCCCGGAGCAGAGGGGATTTCAGCCAGTTCTTCAGGGGGCAGGTCATAGATGTTTTTATCCATGGGATCGCCCGGATCAATCTTGTTCT
>JAKSBB010000127.1 GCA_022361315.1 Desulfobacterales bacterium | reverse complement strand
GGCACCACCACCCAGGCCCCGGACAGGAACGCCCCGAGGATGGTCGGCGCCTCCCCCCTTGCCAGGCCGCTCTGCAGCCCGGTGTTATAGATGCCAAAAAGGGTTACCGGCAGCAGGGCCAGGATCACAAAACTCATGTACCGTTTGAGATCCAGGCAGTCCCTCACAAAGGGCATTACCGTTGTTTTGGGGGACGGCAGAAAGAAAAAGGTTTTGGTGGCGTCCCACACCGGCTCGTACTTGTGGTACTTTCCGTCGCCGGTGAACAGGGGCTTGGTGTCGTCAAAGATTTTTTTTATGGGATTCTTCATGCTTTATCCTTATGGTGGGATTCCATGCCGCCGGACAGAATCTTTGCCAGTTCGATCTTTGAGGGGCAGGTGTATGAGCACAGCCCGCATTGGCAGCAGTCCATCATGCCCAAGGCTAAGGCCTCCTCCACCTCGTCCGCATGCAGGGCCTTCATGATGAAGTTGGGCATGAGGTCCACGGGACAGATCCGCTCGCAGTAAGAGCAGTTGATGCAGGCCCGCAGTTCTCCGTGGAGGGTGCCGTCCATCACCTGCGGCCGTTTGAACAGGGAGGAAAGGAAGGAGGAGGACACAGTGGTTTTGTCCAGCCCCGGACGGACAAAACCGAACATCTCTTCTCCGTCTATGTCATCCAGAATGTTGATGGTATTTTCAAAAAAGCCGATATGGCTGTCCGGCTCCAATAGCCGCCCGTTGAATTGTCCGGTGGTGACCAGGCTGTTCTGAGCAAAGTGGCCGGCTATTTTTTTCAGGGGTGTTCCCTGGCGGACTTTCATGTGGGGTCTGTGGTCCCCTGTCTGGGTGGCGGTCACCACCTTATAGAGGGGATATTTCCCGGTATTCAGGAACTGGCCCAGCATAATGAGGTGCTGGAGGCTGATACTCCAGGAGGCATTCTCCGCCTGGTTCTGTTTGATTTGGTAAAGCACCGATCCCGGATTCCATGCAGGGTAAACTTCATCGGTGACATGGGTGATCTGCTCTGCGACACCTGCATCCAGTTGCTGAATAGCCTTCAGACAGCTTTCCCGAAGCGTGACCACGATTCTGTGGGAAAACCGGTGGAGCAGGGCAAGACCGGTGTGGAAATTTTCAGCATTTCCCTCCAGCACCTTGGCCGGGTGGGGAGAGAACAGGTCGTTTCCGTTCATGGACACGATGATCATGGCCGGGGTGGATTCCGGATCTGCCGTGTCTCCGGCGGGAAATTGCCGCAGCCCCTGCCAGAGACCGCCCTGTTTAAGGTGGGCCACCAGATCCGCCTTGGGCATGTCGATGAGGGTATCCCGGCTCACCGGTTCAAAGGAAACGAAGTCATCTATAGCCTCTGTGGCGATAATGACTTCTTTTAGCCGCCGCCGTTCTCCGAAAACGATTTTCTCCACCCGGCCCGTGGCCGGGGATACATAATTAATGGAGCGGTCCCGCTTATCGGTAAACACCGGGGTGCCGGTCTGAACCCTGTCACCTTCGCGGACCAGAAGTTTGGGGCGGATAAAGGGAATATCACCGGCGGACACCCCGACCCTGGGGGACAGGGGGACCTGAATCATGGTCAGGTCGGGCTTTCCGGTCAGCTGGGGGGTAAACCCTCTGGCAATCTCTATTTTTTCCATGCTATCGTTCCATATGGTGTGGTTGTGTCGAACAGCGTTACGTCCTGGATCGTTTGTTTTTCTAAAGACGATCTATATTAACAAATCCTGATGTAATATCAAGTCCCGGCGCAGGCCTGTGATATAGAAATATCCGATAGGGTGGGCCTGAAGCCATCACAATTATCAATTTGCAGCTTTGTTGGTTTTTTTCTAGAATACCGGGCAATAAAAAAACGGCTCATGAATAGGGCTGTTAAGGTGTAAAAGAAACGATAAACGGATGTAAACGCTATACAGATGAACCTGTTGTCCCCCATACCCTATAGGCTGATCCGGATCGCTCTGGGCGGGGTGTTTTTATACTCAGGCATCTCCAAGGTTCTGGATCTTGGCTATTTTTCAGAGGTGATCAACGCCTTTGGCTTGCTGCCTTCAATGCTGACCTATCCCGCCGGGGTGGTCATCGTTATCGCCGAATTGGTGTTGGGGTTCGGGATTATACTGGATCGCAGGGGGGCACTTGGCGGACTGCTGGTGATGCTGTTGGGATTCATGGCCGTGGCCGGATATGCCATTTTTATGGGGTATGATATTGATTGCGGCTGTTTCGGACCCGGTGAACCGGAAGCAGAAGCCTTTTCCAGTTTGAGATCCGTTATTTTGCGGGATGCGGTGATGGTTGCGGGGATTGCCTACCTCTACCTGTGGCGGTGGAAGACCGGCACCTTTCCCCGGTCTTTTTTATCCGGCGCTTTTCCACCTTTTAAATTAATACGGAAATATATTTCCAGGAATCAACATGATGCGGTGTGAACCGGTCTTTAATTAAATAATGCGCAAGGCTTAAGGAGTGTAAAATGAGAGTATCCAAATGGATGTCCCCTGTATTATTTGTTGTTGTAATCATGCTTACCATGCCTGCCTATGGTTTCATGGGCGGAAAGTTCAAAGATGAGGTGGAAAAAGAAAAGGGGGCGGTGAAGCTGACCCGTGAAGTGATGAAGGGTGGTTACGACATTGTTACTGCCGAAGAGCTTAAGGGATGGATTGATGGCGGAAAAGACATGGTCATTGTGGACACCATGCCATATGAAAAAAGCTATAAAAAGAACCACGTGCCGGGTGCGGTTCAGTTCCTCTTTCCCATTCCCGATATGACGGACTGGGATACCAAGGAAACCTCCGGCAAAACCGAGGCGGACTACAAGGCCCTTTTGGGGGCTGACAAAGACAAGACCCTTGTTATATACTGCGGGTTTGTGAAGTGTACCCGTAGCCACAACGGTGCGGTGTGGGCCAAAAAACTGGGCTATAAGAACGTATACCGGTTTGCCGGCGGTATTTATGCCTGGAAAGGAATGGACTACCCTGTCGGAAAAAAAGACTAAAGATATACTGATCATTTTCCTGCGCGCCCCTGAACCGGGACGGGTGAAGACCCGACTGGCCAGGGACGTGGGGGATCAAAGGGCGCTCTCCCTTTACAAGCAGTTTGCGGCTGCCGTTCTGGCAGCCGCAGATGCCTGGCAGGCCGGGGATCCTTCTTCACCGAAGGGAATCCGGCTTTTTTATTATCCTGAGAATAAAATTCAATTGATGCATGCGTGGCTGGGGCATGACAGGATCTACCTGCCCCAGACGGGTGAGGATCTGGGGGGGCGCATGGCCAATGCCATGGCCACATCATTCGGGGCGGGTGCTGATCGTTGCGTGCTGGTGGGAACGGATATTCCGGAGATTAAGGCCCACCACCTTGATCGGGCGTTTAACCGGCTGGATGCTGCGGATGTGGTTCTGGGACCGAGCCTTGACGGGGGATATTGGCTGATCGGGGCCAGCCGCCACTCCTTTTCGCCCCTGATGTTTGAACATATCGACTGGGGAACGGAGACGGTTTTTTCCGCAACAACGGACCGGTGTCGGGAGATCGGATTGAGTTGGGAGGCCCTTTCACCCCTAAGAGATGTGGATACGCTTGATGATTTGAAAAAAGTTGATTTTTAGAAAAAGTGTGACATAATATTCCTAAATTTAATCTCAATGTCATGGATTTGAGATTTTTCTGGTCAAAGGGGGAGTTTCAAGGTTCATATCACTCAATTATCCTTTTCACTATCATTATTCTTCTAAGGAAACAGGTTTTGTCATGTTTAAATTCATTATTTTTTTCATTGGTCTTTTTGGATGTTTAACCTTAAGTATTTTCAATTTAGCGATGGCTTCACCCGTTCTGTTTGGGGATAATTATTATGAGTTCGTAGAAGTTGAGGATCCTTTTTCCGGAGGAAGAAACTCGTGGTCTAAAGCAAATACCGAAGCTTCTGCCAGATCATATCTTGGCGTAAGCGGTCATCTGGCTACAATTTCTTCCCAGGCGGAAAATGATTTTCTTTATTCGCTTGCGGGAGAGTATGATTACTTCAGAGGTGTATGGATCGGAGGAAATGCAACTGGATGGTTGACCGGACCTGAGCAGGGCCAGAGTTATAGTTATTCAAATTGGGGTGGTAGTGAGCCGAATAACAGAGGGTATGCCTATATAAACATTGGGATACACCCTTTGATTCCATCCGGTACATGGGCAGATTCAAGGAACGGCAGTGCTACTTCATGGGCAGACCCTGTTATCGGGTACTTCGTCGAATATGAAAGCCCTGACTTTGCTCCTGTTCCTGAACCATCTACGCTGTTGCTTTTTGGTGTTGGACTCCTTGGGTTTGCATCAAGACTTCGCTACTTTTGCAATCGGTAAGCGTTAGTACCAGCCAATGAGTTTTTCAGGGGGAACACCACAGGCGTAGAGGGTGATCAGCGTCCAGTTCCTCAGGGTGGTATAGGCTGCCCCTTCACTCTCCCACCGCCGGGCCGATGTCCGAATGGTGTGGGTTAGAAACAGCGGCCGGATGCGGAGGTGCTTCACCGCTGCCATCAGTCCCACATCTTCCATCAGGGGGACATCCGGAAATCCGCCGATTCTCTCGAACAGGATGCGGGACATGAATATGCCCTGGTCTCCGTAGGGGATACGGGTGAGCCGGGATCTTAGCGAAGCGGTGCGTTCGATTATACGGAACCATGGCCTTGGGGAATCGATGGTTAGGTCAAAGGCACCGCAGAACCGTGAGGGTATTGATGTCTGCCAGGCCTCCAGCATGGCATCCACACCCTGTTGGTTGGGGCATGTGTCGGCATGAAGGAAGAATAGGAGTCTTCCCCGGGAAGCCTTGGCTCCGGTGTTCAGTTGTGTGCCCCGGCCTTTGGGGGAAATGATAGGGCGGATGCGTTCATCTGCGATTTCCCGGTCAGTCAGATAGGCAAGTGTGGATGCCCCCGGCTCTCCGTCCACAACGAGGATCTCATGGGGCACCGGTATGGACAGGTTCAGCAAGGTCTCAAGTGTCCGGGAAATGCCTGCGGTTTCCCTGTAAACCGGGATAATAACGGATAGCTCCATGGTTTTTTTTAGCACACTCATGAAGGGAAATATACATGATATCCGGTTTTCACATGCGCCTTGACCAACGGGGGTGGATCAGGGGTTGATTTTATGGGCAAAGAGGAATAAGAAAGAGATTCAATGTTTAATGGGCAAATTAAGGATATAATCACGTATGAATCAGATTGACTTGGACACGATCATTACCCAGGAATTTCTAGACAGCCTGCTGCCGGCTGAAACCAGCGACCGGTTTTTTGACGCCCTCTACGGGGATGCATCGGAAGGTGCCTACGATATCCGGCTGGAGCCGGTTTCCATTTCTGACAAACGGATCGTTCTGGCATTCAGCCTGACCCAGCGACCCGGCAAATGTCTGGTTTGCAGCCTGACCTACGGACTGCCCACGGTGTTTTCCCGTCATCCCCTGATCAATATCAAAGGTATGGTGGAAAAGATAAAGGAAGCCGGTGCACCGGTGTCGGACTGGCGTCTCGGAGAAACCGAGGAAAGCTCTGCTTCCCTTCACACCATTCCCCTGTATCTGAACCTTTCGTAACTCCTGAGATAAAAAAAAGGCCGGCTGCATTGTGCAGCCGGCCTTTTCTGTTTTCCGGAACAGACGAAGTGCTGAAATTAAGCACCCAAGATCTGTTGTAGGCTGTATTTAACTTTCTATTTGGCCTTCGGCAGTTTGGGGAATGCCTTGTTGACCTTCTTGTTCCACTCGTCAACTTTGGGTTTCACTTTTTTCATCAGGGAACCGACATTCCCCTGGATGGTGATGCTTTCAATGACATCTCCCTGGGCAATGCTGTCCACGACTTTCTGATCCTCTTCACCCTCAACTTCACCGAAAACGGTGTGCATGCCGTCCAGGTGAGGGGTGGGGGTATGGGTGATGAAAAACTGGCTGCCGTTGGTGCCGGGACCGGCATTGGCCATGGAAAGGATACCGGGCTTATCGTGTTTCAGGTCTTTTTTGAATTCATCTTCAAATTCGTAACCCGGGCCGCCCATGCCGTTACCGTAAGGACAACCGCCCTGGATCATAAAATCGGGAATCACCCGGTGGAACTTCAGACCGTTGTAGTATTCACGTTTTGCAAGGTTTACGAAGCTGCCTACGGTGGTGGGGGTTTTATCTGCAAAGAGCTTCAGGTTGATGGTACCTTTTGAGGTGACCATGACTGCTTTTAAATCTGGCATGTGATCGCATTCTCCTAAAAAATTAAAAATTCACCCCAACATAAGCCGGGAATCTGATTTGTCAAATTTGTAAAAAGACGCACCGAATGGCCTGGGTGTTTCAGGTTTGGATTTCGTCCCGGTCCCGCTCAGAGAGGCAGAAATCTTCCAGGGTAATCTGACGGATTTCACCTAAGTTTTCACGGATTTTCAGAAAGGTATCAAAATCTTCAAGGAAAAGGTCCGTAATCTCCGGGTCAAAGTGGCCCCCCCTTTCCCTGCGGATAATATCGAATACCATTTCGGCCGGATAGGGCTGCTTATACGGACGTTTGGAGGTCAGGGCATCAAAGGTATCGGCAATGGCGACGATACGGCCGGACAGGGGAATCTCCTTTCCGGAAATACCGTGGGGATACCCTGTGCCGTTAAATTTTTCGTGGTGGGTCAGGGCGATTTCCTCGGCCATCTGAAGAATCCTGGATTTTGATTCGGACAAAAGTTTAGCACCGATCAGGGTATGGCGTTTCATGATATCAAATTCATCCCGGTCCAGTTTACCGGGTTTTATCAGAATTTTATCGGGAATGCCGATTTTTCCCACATCATGCATGGGGGCAGCATAACCGATGGTCTCCACGTATTGGTCGTCCTGGCCCAGTTTGGCGGCGATCTGGGAGGCATATTCTCCGATGCGGATGATATGGTCCCCGGTGTCCTCGTCTTTGAATTCCGAGGCCATGACCAGGCGGTGTATGGAGTCCAGGTATGCCTGTTTCAGCTCCTCGTGGGAACTCCGCGTTTCCTCTTTGAGCTGTCTTTCCCGGAGTACCCGGCGGATTCTCAGGATGATTTCCTGAATGGAGAAGGGTTTTTCCACGAAGTCGCTGGCACCGATGTTGATAATTTCATCGTATTGGTAGCCCCTGGCATGCCCGGTGATGACGATAACATCTGCGGAAAACCGGTTAAACACACGGGTGGCCAGCTCAATCCCGTTCATCTCGGGCATGTTGATATCTGTAATAACCACATCCACCTGGGTTTCCGCCATGATGTTCAGGGCGGATTTACCGCTGGGGGTGACGGTACAGCGGTGTCCGGCGACTTTCATGGCCCGTTTGAACAGGTCCAGAATCGAGGGATCGTCATCCACAATGAGGATATGCGCTTTGACATCCTGCTGAGGGGTTGCCTCTTTCGAGGGCGCCTTTAGGGCGTCCATATCACCGGTACCTTTTATCATGAAACTCCGTAGTGATCTGCCTGATAATGAATAAATGAATTTATTAATTATGGTCGTTTGAGTAGTTTAAAAATATAGCTTGGGTCAGGGGACTGTCAAGGAAAATATCTTATTCAAACCAGGGAGGCTGCCGGATGAAATGAATCCTGGCGATCATCGGATTCTTTGCTTGACACGGCAGTTAAAACTGTGTGAATCCTAGGCAGAACCTGGGGGAAAACCGAATGGGTAAGGAGCCAAAGCGATTGGGAAACCGGAAAGTGGGTCGATATTGGATCGTGATGATCTGGGTGATGCTGTGGGTGTGTTGCACTGCCCGGGCCGGAGACCTTGCGGCGGTAAAAGCCGCCGGCGAAATCCGGCATCTCGGGGTCCCCTATGCCAATTTTGTTACGGGCAGCGGCGATGGTCTGGATGTGGAACTGATGCAGGCATTTGCCCGTTCCCTGGAAGTGGACTACGTATATGTCCCCACCACCTGGGAGACGGCCGTGGGCGACCTGACCGGAACGGACATGATTTCCGGGAAAAAAGTACAGGTGAAGGGAGATCTCCTGGCCAACGGTATTACGATCCTGAATTGGCGAAAGGCGTTGTTTTCGTATTCTGTCCCGGTGTTCCCCTCGCAGGTCTGGCTGGTTGCACGGGCAGATCACCCAATGGTTCCGATCGTTCCCGGGGGCTCACTTGATCAGGATATCGCTGTGGTCAAGGAGATGATCCGGGGGCGGACAATTGCCGGCATGGCCCATACCTGTCTTGACCCTGAATTGTATGGCCTCACCGGTGACGATATAAAGATCCTCTATTTTAAAGGCCGTCTCAACGATCTTGCACCTGCGGTGATCAACAATGAGATCGGTCTTTCCCTGATGGATGTCCCGGATGCCCTGGTGGCCCTCGAAAAGTGGCCCGGTCAGATAAAAGTGATCGGACCTGTCTCAGGTCACCAATTGATGGGGGCGGCGTTTCCCAAAACTTCGGTGGCCCTGAGGGAGGCGTTCAATCGCTTTTTCCATGAAATCTGGGAAACGGGTGCCTATCAGGCCATGGTGGAAAGATACTACCCGGTATTTCCCCTTTATTATCCAGAGTTCTTTGCCCGGAACCCCGGGGATGTTCACCGGGAGGCCGAATGAAACCTTTTGAAACCATAGGGCATCTTGAGGTCCGGAACCTGCTGGCCATTGGGGTCTGCTGTTTTCTGGCCGTATTCATCGGCGGCATGCTGACCCGGGAGTATATTTCCCGCGACCGGATGTTTCAGGACCATATCCATGCCCTGGATCAGAGTCTTGAGAAACGGGCCTCCGCCGTGAGTTATTTTTTTTCTGAACGCCTGGCGGATCTCGAGCATCTGGGGTCGGCAAGGGAATTGAACGGGTATTTTGAAAATATGGCCCTGGGCATGTCCATGCGCTATGGACTTAAATCCAGTCTTTTTTCCGCCGCCCGCCAGTTTTTTCTGCTGTTGAAAACCAAACATATTAATGGTGAACCCATTTATTCCCGTCTCCTGTATGTCACAGAGGAAGGGGAAATTCTAATTGACACCAAAGGCGCACCCGATGATTTCCCCCCGTTTTTTGCCGATTTGCTGACGCCCGGTGGAAAAAAAGAACGGATCATCGGAGACGGCAGCATCGTTGCGGTCTCTTTGCCTTTTTATTTTAAAAAAAGGGTCGCCGGCCGTCTGATCAGCATGATTGAAGTGGATACCATTGAGCGGCATCTGGTGCGTCAATCCGTTGATGCCGGCGGGTTTTACAGTTTGAACCTGACAGCGGCCCCTCTCGTGCTTGGCGGTAAAACGCCTCTCCTTCTGGACGGCAGCGATCAACTGACCCCGTCCTGGTTTGAAGGACGGCATTATCGCATGGTTGAAGGCACCTGGGCAGGTGCCGCCAATGCCCGGGTGATTGTTATGCGGGCGGAGGTGACAGGCACCCCTTTCTCCATCATTTCCATGCGTCAGTCCGATACCATGTCCGGCACCAGTGTGTTTGCCATCATGGCCGCTTTTGCACTCTTTATCGGTACAGGTATCTTCTTTATCTGGCGGACGGCCACCCAGCGTCTGATTGTCGGGGTCCGTCTCCAGGCGTCCCGGCAGAGTGAACGGCATTTCCGGGACCTTGTGGAGTTTCTCCCCCTTCCCGTGGGAGAATATGGATTTGACCTGAAAATGAAATATGCCAATAGGGAGGCAAAGATTTTCTTCGGGTATACACAAGATGATATCGATGCCGGTGTCAGTGTGACCGAACTGGTGCAGGAAAAGGATCTTCCCAGGGCCATGGACCGAATCGGCAAACTGCAGGCGGGTGAAAATCCGGGGCCCATAGAGATCAATGCCCGCTGCAGGGACGGCAGGAAAATCTACGGGAAGGCGATTCCGAGTCTGGTATACGAGAACGGGGCCATTTCAGGCGTGCGCACCTGTTTCATCGATATGACCCAGCAGTTGAAATCGGAAAAGGAAACCCGGATCGCAGCCGAGCAGGAGAAGTATGCCCTGGTGGGCCAGGTGGCCGGGAAAATGGCCCACGATTTCAATAATATTCTCGGGGCCATCATGGGAAATGCAGATCTGGCACTGCTGGACTGTAAGGATAAAGAGATACAGGATACCTTCGAGATTATCCTGGAGCAGGCAAAGCGGGGAAATATCCTGACCCGGAACCTCGTTGCCTTTGCCAAGGATCAGGAAATCAAAGAAGAGTATTTCAATATCAATCAGAAGCTGGATCTGGTGCTCAACCTGCTGAAAAAAGAACTTGACGGGATCACGGTGATAAAAAATTATCAGAAGGATCCGCCGGAACTCCTGGCGGACCCGGGAATGATTGAACATGCCCTGGTGAATCTGATCCAGAATGCCATCCACGCCATGGGCAAAACCGAGCACCCGGTTCTGGGACTTGATACCCGGTCCACAGCTCACAAGCTTACCATCACCATCCAGGATAACGGTTGCGGTATCCCTGAAGCCTATGCCAAGGATATCTATTCACCGTCCTTTACCCT
>JAKSBB010001218.1 GCA_022361315.1 Desulfobacterales bacterium | reverse complement strand
GCCAGTTTTTTGCCCTGGTCCAGGACAATGACCTTGTCGGATATACCCATGGCAAGGCTCATATCGTGCTCCACCAGCATCATGGTCACCCCTCTTTCTTTAACCGCCTGGATCAACTTGCCCAGGTTGTCCGTTTCAACGGCGTTCAATCCGGCCGCGGGCTCGTCAAGAAGCAGCAGGAGCGGGTCCGATGCCAGGGCTCTGGCAATCTCCGCCGTCTTCTGCCGTCCCACGGGCAGATCTCCTGCCGGTTTGTGGGCATCGTCAATGAGCCCGGTGAATTCAAGGAGGGATTCGGCTTTTTCAACGGCTTCTTTTTCTTCCCGGTTCACCCAGGGGAGCCGGGTGACAGCACCCCAGAAACCGCAGCGGGTGCGGACGTGCATGCCCACCAGTACGTTTTCCAGAAGTGTCATTGAGCCGAATAACTCCACATGCTGGAAGGTTCTGGCAATGCCGGCTTTCACCAATTGGTGCACCGCCATTTTACGGGTGTCTCGTCCGTTGAAAAGCACCTGCCCGTTGTCCGGGGCATAGATGCCTGTAATCATATTGAACAGGGTGGTTTTCCCGGCACCGTTGGGGCCGATGAGACCGCAGACAATGCCCTGCTCAATGGAAAAAGAGATATTGTCCTGGGCCTTTACCCCGCCGAAGAGTTTGGTCAGCCCCTGTACTTCCAGAATCGGCTGCTGTGAGCGCTGTTGTTGTGGCTCGGCCTGTTGAAGATCCGTCATTGTTTCTTTTTCCTCGAGGCGTAGTAAATGTCCAGAAATCCGCGGGTGAGCCCCTGGGGCATAAATATCATTACCAGCATCAGGACCAGGCCGAAGACGATCATCTCATATTCGGCAAACCCGTGAAGCACCTCTGGCAGAAGGGTCAAGAGGCCTGCACCCAGCAGCGCCCCCCAGATGCTTGCCATACCGCCGATGACCACCATGGTGACCATTTTTACGGACACCATAAACCCAAAGGATTCGGGGCTGATAAACAGGACAAAGTGGGCGTAGAGGAAACCGGCAATGGCCCCCAATGCCGCCGCAAACATAAAGACCTTCAACTTCAGATAGTGGGTGTTGACGCCCACCGCCAGGGCGGCATTTTCCCCGTCGTGAATGGCACGCAACGCCCGGCCCATGCGTGAACCCAGGATTCTCCGGCAGACGAGGATTGCTGCAAGCACTACCCCCCACACCAGGAAAAAGTAAGATTTGCCCGACATGAATACCATGGGCCCTGCCTCAAGCACCGGGATCCCCACAAATCCGGAGGCACCGCCCGTCACACTGCTCCACTCCCGGAACAGGATGTTGACGATCATACCGAACCCCAGCGTACCCATGCCCAGATAGTATCCGGAAAGACGGAGGGTGGGCAGCCCGACAATAAAGGCAACCAGGACGGCACCGCCGATGGCACAGATCAGGGCCAGCCAGGGGGACCACATGTAAGTGCCGGACAGAATCGCCGTGGTGTATGCCCCGATACCGTAAAAGGCGGCGTGCCCTAAAGATACCTGCCCGGCATACCCCATCAGCATGTTCAGCCCCAGGGCCAGCAGGGTGTTGATACCGATAAAGGTCATAATCTGAAGATAATAGGTGTTTTCCGTGACCGTTCCCAGAATAATGACGGCCACAAGAAATATGCTGTTTTCTATCCGTGCCCTGGTTTTGGCTTGGGTACCTGCGTTTAATTTGTCATTCATGCTAAAACCGCTTTGCCTCTTTGGCTGCAAAGAGTCCGCCGGGGCGGATGTAGAGAATCAGGAGAAGAAGAATAAAGGCAATGGCATCTTTCAGGCCCGAGGAGATCAGACCGGCCCCTAATGATTCCAGCACCCCCAGCAGAATACCGCCGGCAAAGGCGCCCCACAGACTGCCAAGCCCGCCGATCATGGCGGCGCAGAATCCCTTGAGTCCGAGAATGGTGCCCATATCGTAAGAACTCATGGTGATGGGGGCGATGAAAATCCCTGCAATGGCACCGCATCCAGTGCTAATGGCAAAGGCCAGGACGGCCATCCGTTCAGAGGGAATACCGGATAGCCAGGCCGCCTTCTGGTTAACGGCACAGGCCACCATGGCTTTTCCGGTCAATGTCTTTTTCAGGAAAAAATGAATCCCCCCTGCAAGGCCGATGGCGGCCAGTACGATCCAGATACTCTGGGGAAGCAATGCCGCTCCGAGAATCTCAAAGGAGTCATGACTGGAAAAGGAGGGGACACTGAAAGGGTCCTTTCCCCAGGCAATCATGCCGGTGCCCCTCAAAAAGATTGAGGCGCCGACGGTAATGATCACCAGTACGATGGGATTAGGCGTCTTTGCCGTTCGTATGGCGAACCGCTCAAACAGCAGTCCCAGTGTGCAGCCCAGCGCCACTGCGCCCAGCATGGCCAGGGGCAGGGGCCAGGCCAGTTGTACCCAGAAGGTCACCATGGCCATGGCACCCACCATGACAAATTCACCGTGGGCAAAGTTGATGAGCTCCGTGGAGCTGTACAGCATGGACAGCCCCACGGCGATCACCGCATAAATTGCACCGGTGGTTATTCCTGAAAAGAGGTATTGAATGATTTCCTGCATCTAAGGTCCTAAAGGTTTATTTGATCAGTTTCCAGGTTCCGTTTTCAATTTCCACCATGACGAAGGCTTTCGGAGAAAGTCCGTTGTGGTCTTTGCCGGAGAAGTTGAATTCTCCAGTGGCGCCCATGTGGCCCTGGGTGGCTTCCAGTGCATCGCGGATCTTGTTTTTATCACCGCCGCTGCCTTTCAGGGCACCGGCAAGAATATTCACGGCATCGTAGGCATAGCCGCCGAAACCGGATACATTGGCGTTGTATTTGGCCTTGTAATCCTTCTGATATCCTTCCAGGATTGCCTTCTGGGGATCGCTGCCGTCGAGCAGTCCGGTCACAAGAATCTTGCCCGTGGGAAGGATGATGCCGTTGGCTGCATCTCCGGCAAGCTCGATGAACTTGGGTGAGGCAACCCCGTGGCTCTGGTACAGGGGCAGATCAATTTTAAGCTGCTTTACGTTCTTGGCCACAACGGCAGGTCCGGGGTTGGTGCCCCAACAGACGATGGCATCGGGTCCTGCAGCTTTGATTTTGGTGAGCTGGGCTGTCATATCGGTATCTTTGGCACCGAAGCTGTCCGCCTGTACCACTTCAAGACCGAAATCCTTGGCCTGGTTCAGCAATTGGTGCTTTCCGCTTTCCCCGAAGGAGTTGGCAACGGTCAGGACACCGATTTTTTTGATCCCCTTGGCCTTCATGTGCTGGTAAACGGCAGCCACGGCCAGAAGGTCACTCTGGGCGGTTTTGAATACCCACGGTTTTACCGGAGAGGTGATTTTAACACCGGCAGCACAGGAGATCAGGGGCACCTGAGCCCGTTCCACAAAGTTCACGATGGCCAGGGTGGTGGGGGTGGTGGACGGCCCGATAATCGCCAGCACCTTGTCCTTGTGCAGCAGTTTGTTAACGGCGGAAACCGCCTTGGCAGGATCGCCTTCGGAATCGTAAATCACCGCTTCCAGTTTGACGCCGTCAATACCACCTGCCGCATTGATTTTTTCGATCATCATTTCCATGGTTTTCTGTTCGGGGTCACCCAGGAAGGATGCCCGGCCCGTGGAAGAGAAAATGCCACCTATTTTATAAACCGATGCGGCGTAAAGCCCGTCGGCTGCTAACAGGGCCATCATCAGAACTGCAATTGCCATTGAGATTCGTTTCATGATCATTGTCATACCCTCCTTTTCCTCATTAAAAAAGAAAAATTTAAATTCAGCCGCCGGACTATCTTCTAAACAGGTTCCTTCACCTCACAAAAAAAGGGCTGCAGGATATCCCACAGTCCTTTCATACACAACAAAACCATGGGGAGCCTGTTTCGGTCTGCCCATGGCCTCCGGGGTGTTGCGTTTGTTATTCCGCGTTTTACCTGGACGCCTACCGGGCAGACTTCGTAAAAAAGAAGCCGGTAAATCGTTGGAACCGGTAAAAATAACGGAAAGCCATTCGCATCCCCAATACAATCAAAAAGATTAAATTCGTAAAAACTGCTACTTTCCTAATGGAGGGCGGACCAATAGTCAAGGGTTTTTAAAACACAGGAAATATGGGGCTTTTGGCGTTTTGTAGGTGCTGAAATTAAAAGACCTGAGATTGTTTTGCTGAATCTGTTTTTTCAGCGGGAAAATTAGCAGAACCGGTTTGTTTCCTTAATATAAAAAAAATGAAAATCCGGCGGGGAGCCGGGCAAAGATGGCGCCGTTATGGTCTGAACTCTTTGTTTGGCAGGTTCCGGGGCGGTGCATCACAGGACACCCGGTCGGTTGTGCGTTTATCCCCCCAGCAATTTAAAAGGATGGCGCCAGATAATATGCAGCCCCCGACCACTGACGGCACACTTGGCACTTCATTGATACCGAATACCGGCAGATAGACCCAAACCACCCCGCCCACCACCTCAATGAGAGACAGCAGGTTCAGTTCGGCAGCCGTGAAATGTTTGGCACCAAATGAGAAAAAGATCAGGCCGACACCCACCAATGCCCCGTGGATCATACTCAACAGAATATTCCGGACCGGCATCAATACGGACGCCCCCTCAACCCCCAGGATAAAAAAGGTCAATGCGGCGCAGAGGATACCGGCCAGTGCAATGGTGGCAAACTGGGGCGTATCTTTCCGATACCGGAGGGATATGGAAAAAACGGCAAACCCGCATGCGGAGAGAAAGCCGGTCAAGGTTCCCAGCAGGTTCCCGGTTTCCAGGCCCTCCATGACCATGACGGAAATACCGATCACTGCAACGGTCATGGCAATCCAGGTCATCATCCGGATCCGCTCCTTGAGAATGAGTATCCCCAGAAAGGCCGCGACAAAGGGGGTGGTGGCATATAGAAAAAGCGTATTGGCCACCGTGGTCAGGGTGATGGACCAGATAAAAAAGATGAAGGCGGACAGCAGGCCTATTGCGCCGATGACGCCGGATTTGCCGAGTTTTTTTATCCGGGCGGCAAACCGGACACCGTCTCTGGAAATCAAATAGAGGCATAAAATAACGGCAACCGTTAACCCGCGGAAAAAGAGGTACTGCCATCTGAAATCCTGGGGGGCTTCCATGTATCTGACGGTGAGTCCGCCAAATGACCAGAGGGTGCCTGCAAACAATACGGAAAAGAGGGCTTTGGTATAATCCGTTTTGGGCATGGTGTCTTCCTTGTTATTGCGCCGCTATTTTTGTGATCATAGTCAGAGATTTGTAGATATGTGAATGCTTGGAAATAGTGTTATTTTATGTAAATTGCAAGAGTAATTTTGGAAATTGTGAAAGTGTTTGTTTTGTATTGATGAAATTTGAAGAAAATATGATTTGAAAGATCGGTCTGGGCCTACAGTTAGGAACAGCCGGCTGCCCCTATCACGGGCAGCCGGCTGTCTGAGGCAAAACCTGAACTCCGGTCCTGCTAACGGGTTTTGATGTCGTAAACCGGGAACTTTACAACGGTGGCGGTGCACATACCTTCTTCCCGCTGAATCTCAAGTTTGGTGCCCACGGGCTTCAACTCGGGATTGACATGGGCCAGGGCCAGGGATTTGTTCATGCGATGGGTCCAGACCGGTTTATCATGAACGACGCCAACTTCTTCGCCGTTTACAAAAATTTTCTCTCCGCCCTTCAGGGCTTCCTGAATATCAACATCCAGGCCCACCAGCTTATACCGCTCTTTACCTTCAGCAGCCATCAGGGCATCTTTGCCGCGGAAGTCACCTTTATTCCGGTCCACGGACCATCCCATATTAACTTCCCAGGGAGTGTTTTCCATGAGGTCAAAGCGTCTCCACATCAGCCCGGCTTCCATGCGCAGAGGGAATACGCTTTCAACGGCGCAGGGCAGCATGCCCATGGGTCTGCCGTACTCCAGAATGCTGTCCCAGATGGTGACGGCCTGATCGGGGCCGCACATGATCTCATAGCCCCGCTCACCGGAAAAACCGGTACGGGAGATCATGACCTTGCAGCCGAACAGCTCGGTTTCGTTGAGATGGGTGAAATAATCAATGGCAGTGATATCGTCGGGGGAATGGGCATCCAGCAACTCAACAGCTTTAGGGCCCTGCAGGGAAATCAGGTGGGTCCAGTAGTCATACTCCACCACACAATCCAGGCCTTCGGCAGAGAGTTCCACCATGGCTCTGGCACAGCCGTCCCCGTGGCAGCCCAGCCATTCATTATTGCCCAGGTTAAACACAATACCGTCATCACAGATGACACCGGTTTCTCTCAGGTAGGGGCCGTATTTGGACTGGCCGGGTTTGATCTTGTTTACATCAAAGGTCACGGCGTGGTTCAGCGCCTTGGCTGCATCGGGCCCGGAAACACGGAACTTCAGAAAGGCGGTGAAGTCATACATGCCGGCAGCTTCCCGGATGGCGTCATGCTCCTCTTTCGGGTCGGTGTTGTAGGTTAGGGGCACGCCCATGCGGATGTATTCCTGAAGGTCGCCTCCCAGGTCCAGGTGGCGGGCGGTCAGTGCCGATGTCCGTGTAATCTTGGTCATGTCTATCTCCTTTGTTTATTATTCGGTTTATTTTGTTTGGGGGGTCTTTAGGAAAACCCGAATCCAAAATCATAAATTTTGTAATGGCCTTCGCAATTGGTGTGCCAGGAGGCGATGATGTTTGAAATGATAAGTGATTACAATGTGTTGTTTTTATTTGTTGGTTTGGGATGGTTTGGAAGGCTAATAAATTTATTAAATCCCGTTCAGTAGTTTAAGGAAATTGTCAAATTGG
>JAKSBB010001291.1 GCA_022361315.1 Desulfobacterales bacterium | reverse complement strand
CCGTTGAACACCCCCAGCTCATAGTTGTTCTTCCGGTGAATCACCCGGTCACCGGTTCTAAACACCCGCTGCCCCACGGTGAGCTGCTGCTTGCCCTGGGCAAAGGGGTTGGCCGCCTCTTGGATCTCCCGGTTCAATGTCAGGGTGCCGAGGCTGCCCCGGGTCATGGGGGAAAGAATCTGGATCTCTGCCTCCCTGCCCGCATACTTGGGGATCCACTCCATATACAGTTTTTTCACCGTGTCCAGGGCGGTGAGGCCATAGTGGAGGGAAGACCAGGGGTGAACCTTTCGAACCACGGCCAGAAGTTCTTCGATGCGGCCTTCGGCAGCGGCCACCCGCTCAAGATCCACATGGGCAAATTTCTTCGGGATAGAGATTTCTGAGTCATAGGGTGAGGTGGTTTCTTCCACGCCGAACTCGTAGAAGAACCCGGGTTCTGATACAACACCGCCGGTCTCCTCGTTTTCCGCCCCGCCCCCCGGGTCACCGTAAATCCGCTTCACCCGGCTGACAAAGGTCAACTGCTCCTTGGTGGCCTCATCCGAATCTATAAAGAGGCAGTCGGTCTTGCCCCGCCAGAGATCCGGCCGTTTAAAGGGAGAGGGAATCCAGGGCATCTCCCCCGCATTGATCTGGTGGGCGTATTTAATGATCATGGATTCCCTGGCCTGGCGGAAGACCTGGGTCAACCGGAAGCAGGGCACCTGATCCGATGCGATGATATCTTTGAGGACGTTTCCGGCCCCCACGGAAGGCAACTGGTCATAATCCCCGATGAATACCACCTGGGCATCCGGGGGCACCGCCTTAAGCAGGGAGGCGGTGAGGCTGATATCCAGCATGGAGCACTCATCCACCACCAGAAAATCCGTTTTTAAGGGGGTCTTTTCGTTCTTTTTAAACTGCCCCCCTTTCCACCCCAGCAGCCGGTGGATGGTCTTGGCCTCCTGGCCGATCACCTCGGTCATCCGCTGGGCGGCCCGGCCCGTGGGGGCGGCCAGCAATACCTGCCGGCCCATGGCATTCAACAGCTTCACCATGACCCGTGTGGCCGTTGTTTTACCGCAGCCGGGACCGCCGGTGAGCACCGAAAAATGTTCGCAGGCAATTCCTCCCACCGCAGACGCCTGTTCTCCACTGAGCTGCATCTGCCTGGACTTGCAATAGCGGGCAATCCATCGGTCCACCCGGTCCCTGTCAATGTCCCGTTCCGGACCGGGCTCCCGGACCCGTTTGGCCACATAGGCCTCGTCAAAGTAAAGGGAACGGGCATAGTAACAGTCCACAGTTTCACCGGGTTCGCCAGGTTCGCCGCATTCCCCGGGCAGCTGCCGCCGCATGAGCTGCCGGTTTTCTTCCATGGTGCCCAGGATCTCATCCAGCTTCCGGGCTAAATCCAGAGAGAGCAATTCCCTCACCTGATCCCGGATCTGGGGGGCAGTGAGATAGCAGTGGCCGAACTCCCGGGCGGAAGACAAGACATGGCGGATACCTGCCTCAATCCGCTGGGGACTGTCCTCTGCAAGACCGATGCTCAGGGCCACCTTGTCGGCGGAAAAGAAACCGATACCGTAGAAATCCCTTGAAAGGCGGTAAGGGTCCTGGGTGGTCCAGGCAATGGCATTTTCACCGTACTCTTTGTAAATCCGTACGGCGAACAGGGTGGAAATCCCGTGGGACTGGAGAAACATCATCACGTCCCGGACGGCGCGATGCTCCTGCCAGGCCTCGGAGATCATGCCCAGTTTTTTCTGGGCGATACCCGGCACCTCGGTGAGCCGGGCAATGTCATGTTCGAACACATCCAGGGTCTGGTCTTTGAAATGGCGGACAATCTTCTGTGCGGTTTTTGGCCCCACCCCCTTGATCAGACCTGAACCGATGTACTTTTCAAGGGCCGCTGCCGTGGCAGGTTTGTTCTCTTTGGCCTGTACCGCTTTAAACTGCCGGCCGAATTTGGGATGGACGGTCCAGGCACCGGTAAACTCCATGGTGGCACCGGCAAATACCCGGGTCTGGTGCACGACAACGGTTTCCCGTTTATTGGGGGTGTCAAAGGGGAGCACCTTCAGGATAGACCACCCGTTGTCAGGATTATGAAAGGTGATACGGTCCACCACCCCCTTCAGGGTTTCTGGCATATAACCGGCATCACCCCGGCTGTTGGGGTTCTGGATCATAACCTTCGATCATACCGGATCTTGGGAATCGGCACAAGGACCCAGCGCGCTGATCAACGGGGCAAGTTCCTTTTGGTATCTCCTCCAGGCCCGGGAACTGCCCTGGTACATTTTACGGCGCACCTGAATGGAACTTGCGGTTTGCACCGCACGCCGGGTCCGGTGAAACTCAAGACACCCCGCCTCCCAGTCCAGACCGCAGAAGTTCAAAAGCCGCCGGGTCTCCGGCTCCTGGGATTCGGTGAGACGCTCGTAGTTCAGGTCGTAAATCCGGTCCGGGAAACGCTTCCGCCAGAATGCCATAAGCGCCTTGTAGGCCGTGTAGTACCGGGCCAGATCCGCCAGATCGTAAGCAAATCCGTTGCCTGTGCCGGAAAAATAGTGTTTGTAATTGGACCAGCAGACCGCCATGGGGTCCCGTTCCAGGTGAACAACCACCGCTTCCGGAAATGCCGTGAGAAGAAAACCTGTCCACCTGAAGTTGAGGGGCATCTTGTCCGTGACCACCGTTTCATTGAAATGCCTGTGGGAAAGGCCTGCTTCATACCCATCCCGGAGGATTGCCACGGCTTGTGCAAAGTCCGGAGAGGGGATATGGCCTGCGTTGGGCGCTTCCAGAAACAATGGTTTCAGCAGATCGGAGGCCGTATCCAGTTCCCCGGCACCGTAAACCCGGGAATGACTGGCCAGGATCTGCTCCACCAGCGAGGTGCCGGACCTGGGCATTCCCACGATAAATATGTACCGGCGGGAAGGCCGATCTGTTGGCACTTGATTTTCCGGGACAGAAATCTCCGCCACGCGGTGAATCCTGTCAAACAACTGCTGATCAGATGCCACATGATAATCCAAATGGGCCTTTCTCAATCGGTTGCCTTCGGAAAGGCGCTTAAAACTCAGCGCGTATTCACCGGTATCATCATACGCCTTGGCCAGACCGAAACAGAGGTGCGCCCGGTCCCGGCTGTCCGGTGCGGATGCATTGTAAAGACGGGCCATCTCATCAATCTGTCCGTCACCCGGTTTGTAGGATTTGATGTGGCTCAGGCCCCTGTGGGCCGCCGCAAGCCCCGGATCAACACGAAGGGCTGTCTGGAAGTCTTCAATGGCCCCCTCACGGTCACCGAGGTTGCTCCGGGCATTGCCACGGTTGTTGTAGGCCGGCGCAAGAGACGGGTTTAAAGCAATGGCCCTGTCGTAGCTTTCCCCGGCCTGGTCCACCAGCCCCAGTTCGTAAAGTACGGTGCCGCGGTTGCTCAGGGCATCCGCATAGTCCGGTTTCAACGCTAACGCCTTATCATAGCATTCCAGTGCCGGTTTCCGCTCCCCCAGCCCCTGGCGGGCAATTCCGAGGTTATACCAGGTCTCAGCGGAATTCGGTGTTAAGGCCAGGGCCCGGTCAAAGATGTCCACGGCCTTCTCATGGGACTGGGCATCGTTGTAGGCCGATCCCATGTTGGTATAGGCGGCCGCGAAATCGGGTTTGAGCTGTATGGCCTGTTGATAATCCCCTAAAGCCTCTTGAATTCGCCCCAGTTTATTCAGTGCCATCCCCCGGAGATTGTACGGCTCGGCCTGGTCAGGAGCAATCGAGATGGCCCGGTCACAACTCTGTTTTGCGGCCTCAAACTGCCCCAGCATGATCTGTGCTATGGCCATATTGTTCCATGGATCCCCATAGCCCGGTCTGGCTGCTGCCGCTTTTTGAAAACTCTCCACCGCCTCCTGCAGGTCATTGCGTTCAAACAGAAGAAGACCACGGTTGTTATGGGCCTCTGCAAACTGCGGGTTCAGGGCAATGGCCTGGTCATAGCACGCCACTGCTTCATCTTTTCTGTCCAGAGCGGTCAGTGCAATGGCCCGGTTGCAAATGGCCTCGGCATAATCCGGTTTCAGAGAAACGGCCTGTCCAAAGGCGGTTGCGGCGGCTTCCGGCTGTCCCAATGCTTGATAGGCCGCCCCCATTATATTCATCACAACCACAGCACCGGGATATACCGCCAGCATCTTTTCACAGATTCTGACGGTCTGCATCATTTCTCCGGACTGAAACACTTTCACCAGGGTATTCAACTGAGCGGACGGCGGATTTTGAATTTGGGGCATCGGGTATCCTTTCGTTAATAAGCTGAGAAATTACATATCAATTTCACGGGCCACTTGACAACAAAACAAATGTTTCATACATTTGTTTGAAACATTTGATCTTAAATGGAGATGTATGGTATGGGAACCCCAAAAGACTCACTCATCACCCGAAGCAAAATCATTCAGGCCGCCGGCCGCCTGTTTACCGACAAAGGATTTAAAGGGGTAACGGTAAGGGAGATCTCCCGGGAGGCGGCCGTCAATCTGGGGGCCCTGAACTATCATTTCAAAAGCAAAGAGGCCCTCTACCGGGAGGTGCTTCTGGATGCCTGCCGGGAGGCGGCCATCCCGGAGGTCGATCAGGCAGTCCTTTTGTCACTGCCCCCGGAAGAGGCCCTGTTCACGATTATTAAAGAGGCATTAACCATATTGCGGACGGATGACACCACCCACTGGCAGTCCGCCCTCCTGTCCAGAGAATGCCGGGAACCTTCGCCGGTATTTGACGAACTGACAGAGACCTATTTCAAACCCCAGGCAGATTTCCTGGTTCGAATCATCGCCGCCGCGGCCGGCCGGCTGGAAGCAGATATGCGGGTACGGCTTGCCGGTATCTCAGTGGTGGGACTGATCGAAACCTGCGGTCTGTACCGCCGCTATACCGACGCTGTTGCCCCGGGGCTTACAACTTACGGTGACAGGGATGACTGGTTTGCACACATGATCACCCGGACCATTATCCACATGGCCGAAACAACACACATGGAGACCGACCAATGAATACAGACCTGCGCGTTGATATCATCAAAGCGTCAGCACCCGGACCTTTCAAAGCATACAAAAAAGCCATGGGGGCCCCGCCCCAGGGGCTTTTTTCACTGGCTGCCGCCACACCTGAGGATGTCGGCCTGACCCTCTGCGACGAAACCATCGGCATGCGCCCGAAAACCAATACCACTGCGGATATTGTGGTGCTGCTCTGCCATACGCCGGATGCCGTCCATGCCTATGCCATGGCCGACCGGTTCAGGGCGGCAGAAAAAACAGTGGTGATGGGCGGACTGCACCCCACCGCCATGCCCGAAGAGGCCCTTGAACACGCCGATGCCGTTCTGATCGGAGAGGCCGAAGGTGTCTGGGAAGACCTGCTGGAGGATTTCAGAAACAACCGGCTGAAACGGACTTACAAAAGAACCGGTCCCGTTGACCTTGCCCAGGTCAGGTCTTACCCCACAAATCTTATTCCACCGTCAAAGTACAAGCACTTCTGGTCGGTTCTGGTATCACGGGGATGTGTTCACCGGTGCGACTTTTGTGCCGTTCCCCCGTTTTTCTCCGGCAAGTACCGGCTGCGCCCCATAGCGCATATTGTGCAGGAGATAAAGGCAGCCCCCACCGACTGGTTCGAACTCCACGCCGATAACCTTACCGCCAACAGGGACTACGCCCTTGACCTGTTCCGGGCCCTGGCCCCCTTGAAGATCAACTGGATGGGAGAGGCCACCATCAAGCTGGCAGATGATCCAGAACTGCTTCAAGCCGCAGCCCAAAGCGGTTGTAAAGGCCTGCTCATAGGCATTGAAACACCGTCGGCGGCAGCTTTG
>JAKSBB010001018.1 GCA_022361315.1 Desulfobacterales bacterium | reverse complement strand
TTTCCCATATCGGTGTCCCCGGCTCGACCGCAGCGCTTGCCATGCTCAACGATGCTGTTAAAAAGGGCGGTGCCTTTGCCAGCTCCCATGTGGGCGGGATGAGCGGTGCCTTCATTCCGGTAAGTGAAGACCTGAATATTGCCAATGCGGCACACAAAGGGTATCTCACCGTTGAGAAGCTTGAAGCCATGACCTGCGTCTGCTCCGTCGGCCTGGACATGGTACCCGTTCCCGGAGATATCACCGTGGAAACTCTGGCCGGTATGATGGCCGATGAAATGGCCATCGGCATGATCAATGCCAAAACCACCGCCACCCGTATCATCCCCGTGCCAGGCAAAAAAGCTGGTGACAAGGTGTTCTTCGGCGGCCTGCTGGGCGAAGCCATGATCATGGATGTGCCCCACCACGATCTGACGGATGAATTCGTCAAGTTCGGCGGACGGATACCGGCACCCATCCACAGTTTGAAAAACTAACCCGCCTCAAATCGATAAAGGAAAAACTCCCGTGACCGATGTGCTTTTGATACAGCCGCCGATCCGGGAGTTTTACCTGACCCGCAAACGCACCATCCCCTATGGCCTGGCCTCCATTGCCGCGGCACTGCAGCAAGACGGTTTCAGCGTCGAGATTCTGGACGCCCTGGCCCGGGATAAATCAAAGCCTCTTCCCTACCCCGACGGATTTGACCATTTGACACCCTATTACGGGCGGTTCGATCAGTCTCGGTTTGCCCTGTTTCATCAGTTCCGCCACTTCGGTTACAGCCATGAGCATATCGGTACGCTGGTGAGGGCGTGTAAGCCGTTGGTGGCCGCTGTATCTTCCTTGTTTACGGCATACGCGGATCAGGCCCTGGCCACGGCAGCGGCCATCAAGCGATTTTGCCCCGATACCTGTGTGGTCATGGGCGGCCACCATCCGACGGTTTTCCCGGAGGAGACGCTGGCTCACCCGGTCGTGGACTTTGTGCTCAGGGGTGAAGGAGAGAAGAGCCTGCCGGCGCTCTGCCGTCTTTTAAAACAGGGTAAAACCGATGACGCATCTTTGAAGCAAATTCCCGGTATCGGATTCAAGACTGCAGGATCTGTTTTTACATCATCCCCTGCCTGGGTAGAAGATCTGTCCACCCTGCCCGGACCGGACATGGAAAAAATAGACCAGGGGTATTACTTCAGACGCGGACAGGCCGCCATTACCGTGGTGGCATCCCGCGGTTGCCCTTTCCCCTGCAGTTATTGCTCGGTGTCTTCAACGTCTTCTCATGCCCGGTTCCGCCAGCGGCCGGTAGGCGATGTGCTGAGAGAAATCCGTACCCAGGCGGAACAGATCGATATCGGCTTCATTGATTTTGAAGACGAAAATCTGACCCTGAAAAAGGACTGGGTGCTGGAACTTCTGGCAGGGGTCCGGGAAATATTCGAGGGAAAACCCGTCGAACTCAGAGCAATGAACGGCTTGTATCCCCCTTCACTGGACACCGAAATTATCCGGGCCATGAAAGCCGCAGGATTCAGAACATTGAACCTTTCGGTGGGATCTTTTTCCGGCCGGCAACTACGCACGTTCAAACGACCTGATGTCACCCGGGATCATGACAGGGTTTTGGAGACGGCACGGAAAGAAGGGATGGACTGCGTCTCCTATATTATCGGCGCTGCTCCCGGCCAGACTGCGGATACGACCCTGGAGGACCTCTTAATGCTTGCCGAACGCCGGACCCTTGCCGGTCTGTCAATTTTTTATCCGGCCCCCGGGAGCCTAGACTATGACCGGTGCCGTTCAGAGGGATTACTGCCGGCAGACTATTCCCTGATGCGGTCCACCGCCCTGCCCCTGGATCATACCAC
>JAKSBB010001271.1 GCA_022361315.1 Desulfobacterales bacterium | reverse complement strand
TGCTCTTCCGATCTAGTCTTAGGGCCACCGAGGCAATACCGATCTGTTCTCTCATGGCGCTGACCGCATCAGCTACCATGAACAGACACATCACAATCACCAGCAGCATGATGCAGATATCGGCAAATTTTTTAAGTTTTTTTCCCATCCGGTTGTAAAAGAAGTCCACTTCCAGGTGGGAGTTCTCCCAGGAACAGGCCGCAGCGCCCAGAAAGGTAAACCAGCAGAAAGCAAACAGGGAGACCTCTTCGGTCCAGGTCAGGGGCTGGTTGAGCACGTATCGTGTCACGATCTGAAGGATGACGCAGACGATAATCGCAATAAACGATACAAGCAGGGCCGCCACATAAACCTGGCTCATTCGGTTGAGTAAATTTTTCATGACGTTCTCATTCATTTGTGTATCTGTAGTCACCGGGTGAGACGCCTGACATCGGCTGTCTCTTTCCTGCCGGCGCAGGCAAAGCCCCGGGGTGTTACTTATCCCCGGGGCTTTGTTTTTCCCGATCCGATAAAATCAGGTCCGGTGGATTCAGTTCCTATTTTTTCAGGAGAGACTGAATTTCTTCCCAGAGACCTGTTTCCCATTCACCTTTCTTTTCAGCGGCGACCATGGTGTCGGGGACAACTCTGGAGATAAAGGAGGCCTTGTCCACTTTGTGAACCTGTACACCACCCTCTTTAACCATCAGATCGATGTATTTCTGCTGGAGGGATTCGTTTTCTTTGACAAACCATTCGTCAACGCTGTTGAAGGTGTCAACGATGAGTTTTCTCTGGTCGTCGGAGAGACCTTTCCACCATTTGTCGTTCACGATGAAACCGGTGATGTCGTAACTGTGGTCGGTGATGACCAGGTGTTTGCCGACTTCAAACCACTTCATGTTGTAAAGGGACTCTACATGGTTTTCAGCACCTTCAACAACACCCTGTTTCAGGGCCAGGTAGGTTTCACCGAAGGCAACCGGTGTGGGGGCGGCGCCAACTGCTTTGAAGGATTCGATGTAGGCATAGACTTCAGGTACTCTCAGCTTAACGCTTTTGAGTTCATCAACGCTGGAAATGGGTTTGTTCACCAGGATCTGGCGGGGCAGACGGGTCCAGCCGGCAGTGACGAAACGGATGCCGTGGTCAGCAGCCAGCTTGTCGTTGAGTTTGTTCAAAGGACCGGAGTTGGCAACGATTTTGGCTTCGTCCGCAGACCCCAGGGTGAAGGGGAAATCCAGCAGGGAGAATCCGGTGTCGAACTGGGCCAGCCAGGAGATGGATCCCCGGAATGCCTGGAGAGCGCCTGATTTTACCAGCTGAAGCTGTTTGTTGGCGGAGCCCATCTGAGAGGCATGAAACGCTCTGACCTTGATATTCCCGTCGCTTTTTTCCTTGATTTCATCGGCAAAACGATCCAGGGCGATGGCACCCAGGTTGGCCACGTTTTCAATATCACCCACCCGCATGGTGACTTTGCCTGCATGTGCGTTGGCAGTCATGAGTACCGCCAGAACCATTGCCGTCATCAGTTTACCTACACGTTTCATCACGTTTTCCATCCCGATTAAACCTCCTAAAAGTTAATTGATATACGGGGGCTTGCCCCCGGG
>JAKSBB010000318.1 GCA_022361315.1 Desulfobacterales bacterium | reverse complement strand
GCCGAAAGCCACACCACGCCCAGACCCACCGGCCCCTTCGTCAGCATCGCCCCCGCCAAACCAACCGCCACCCCCGGCCACGCCCACCACCGCCCGCCCCGATACACCGCCTCGACCATCGCCAGCAGCGCCAGCGCGATGAACCCGTTGAGCACGCCGTCCGCCGTCGCCGCCTGCCCCATGTAGATCGGTAGCACCGCCGTGGCCAGCACGACAAACGCCCACCGCGCCGCGCGAACACCAAACATCCGCCTGCCCACGCCGTACGTGCACAACGCCGTGACGATCATCCCCAGGATCGAGGGCAGCCGCAGCGCCAGCTCCGTCTGACCCAACACCTTCATCGAACCGGCCATGAACCAGTACACCATGATCGGCTTGTGCAACCGCCACTCGCCGTTGAACCACGGCACGACGTAGTCCCCACGCATCAACATCTCGACAGCCGCCCGACTGAAACGCGGCTCGTCCCGGTCCCACAGCGTCGTGCCGCTCGCCAGCACCGCGTACACCACACCCATCACCACCACCGCACCCAGCAACCACAACCACTCGTGGCGCGGCTCAACACGGTTCAATCCGGTAGGGCGGTCGCTGCTCATCACGCGTCCGATGCTTCGCTTTCTTTCGAGCCGCTGCGGCGGGAGTAGATCAGGTACAGGTTACGCAGGTAGATGAACCACCCCGTGCTCTGGCCCAGCACCGCCACGATGTCCTTACGCCAGACGAAGTACACCATCAGCATCGTGGACCCGCCCAGGCTCATCCACCAGAACACTGTCGGCACGACCGATCGGCGGTGCTTCTCGCTCGTCAGCCACTGCACCACCATCCGGCCGGTAAACAGCGCCTGGCCCGCAAAGCCCAGCACGACCCACGTGATCCCCGCGTAGCTGGTGATATTCAGCACCAGCATCCAGAACGGACGATTCGCCTGCTCGGCGTACACGCGCGCCGCGAACCGATCCGGCGTCAGTTCGACCGATCCCTCCGAGGAGTGCAGCACGAAACGGTGCGTGCCGTCTTCGACCTGGATCACGTGCACGCGCTCGTCGGCGTTGGCCAGCTTCACCTTCACCGACGCACGCGTCGCTTCGGAGGATGACGCCGCCGTGCCCAGCATCAGCGAGCTGGCCACCGCCAGCCCCACCGTCCCGATCGCGATCAACCAGAACCTTCTCATGATTCCCTGTCCAGTGCCCGCGCCTCGGTCGGACGCAGACGCGACCGCATCCAGCGCGCCGCGATCAGGTCGATCAGACCCGGCAGCGCCCGGTTCCAGACGCCGTACTTCGCCTCACCCGCCGTGCGCGGCCGATGGTTCACCGGCGTCTCCACCACCTTCCCGCCCAACACACCCGTGTAATACGGAATAAACCGGTGCATGCCCTTGTACTGCAGCGGCAACCGCAACGCGTAGCTCTTGCGGATGATCCGCAGGCTGCAACCCGTGTCGCGCACCGTGTCACCCAGCAACACCCGCCGAAACGTCCTGCCCACCCAGCTGCTGAACCGCCGCACCACCGTGTCGCGACGGTTGGCGCTGCGGTCACCCTGTACGAGGTCCGCCGATTCGGCGCACATCAGTTTGTGCATGGCCGGCAGGTCCGCCGGGTCGTTTTGCCGGTCCGCATCCAGCAGCGCGATCATCTCGCCGCGTGCCAGGCGGATCCCCGCGTAGAACGCCGCGGACTGACCGTTGCCCTTGCCCGGAGGCGTGTCACACATCTGATGAACGACCAGCCAGGGGTGGTCGGCCATCTGTTCGCGCAGCCGCTGGGCCGTCGCGTCCGTCGAGCCGTCGTCAACGACGATAAACTCGAACGCGATCCCACTATCGGTCAGCGCCTCGCGCACGTCGGAGACCAGGCCCTCGATGTTGTCCTGTTCGTTGTGGGCCGGGGCGATGAGCGATAACGCAACCGGCTGGGTCGGGCTTGGGGAGGGTGAGTTCGTCAAGCGGGCAGTTTCCCTGTCAGGCGGGCTTTCGTCGGTCGGGTACAAGCCCCCCAATTTACACCATATCCCTCCAACGCGTAAACGCGGGGCGTTTACGACAGCCCGATAAGCCCTCTGTATTGCCATTCATCGCGTTATTCTCCGCCGTGTTGCGCCGATCCGTGCTTCTGTGTTGTAAACCTCGCTGTCTTTTCCGCCGAATTTATAAGCGGCGGGGGTCGGCGCAGCAAAGCGTTTGACTCATCATGGTTTGGGATCGCATCAAAACCGAGAGCCGACCTGGCGTTGTGGCTTTGGCCACCGCCGCGACGTTGTTCTTGGCTGCCCCGTCGCACGCCGAGATCGCCGCCAAAGCCCCATCAGCTCGAAAAGACGACTCGACGTCGGCGTTTCCTACCCCATCGACGACCACACCGAGACCTCCATCTGGGGCCGGAACCTGCTCGAATCCAGCACGCTGGAAGGCACCGATCCCTACGTCTTCTCACCCGTCGAAGCGCTACGATCGGTCTTCATCTAATCCACTTGGCGCGACTGAGTCATTTTAACAACAACAATTCCGAAACCGGATAACGATGAGCACACAACTACAAAACACGACCGACAAAGCGTCGAGCCGCGCATCAACCACCGGCACGCGTTATCGGCATCTGATGCGAACGAAACGTGACAGGCAAACCGCAATCCCCATTAACGTTCAGTGGGATTCTGACGATTACACCAGTATTGGGGGTCACAGAGCAGGGATGCTAAGTGACATGATCACATCCTGGCCGGCCATACTCGGCACGGAACTTCTCGTGCCCGCGACCTGCGTCGCTATCGCTCTGCCCGCATCCCGTGTCGAAAGCCGCCTCTTTTGCAACCGTGTTGCGTTTCAGACGGGTCACAAGACATGACGCGCCGATGTAACATGCCGATCTGCCTTGCGCTTGTCGTGATCACAGCGACACCCGCGCTGTCTTCGCGCAGCAAGGACGAAGCCGAGAAGATCGCCAAGCTCAAGGCCGCGTTCCTCCTCAACTTCATGAAGTTCTCAGAGTGGCCGGAAGACAGCTTCAAAGATGACGATTCTCCCATCCTCCTCACCGTTTACGGCGCCGACACCATTGGCACGGCTCTCGACCAGACCCTCACCGATCGTGCTGTTCACGGTCGAACTATCGTCATCCACCGCGCCCTACCGCCGGTCAGAAATCATTACAAGAAACCCGAGGAATACCGGGCCGCGCTCAGCGCAACGATGGATCGACTGCGACAAAGCCACGTCGTCCTCCTCGCCGGCCTCGAGGAAGAATCCACGCAACACCTGATCAACAGCGTCGCCGATGCGCCCGTCCTGCTCGTCGGGGACGGCCAACAATACGTCAAGAGCCAAACCATGCTGGACCTCGTCAAAAACGAGGGACGCATCCGTATCTACGCCAACCGCGAGGCACTGGAAGAGTCCCAGGTCAAAGTCAGCTCGCGCCTGCTCAAGCTGGCCGTCTTAGTCGGGGAGAAATAATCGATGTTACGCCTATGCAACAAGATCTATAGCCGCGTGAGCATCAAGCTGTTGCTCCTGCTGCTGATCACCAGCGGTTTCGCGGTGGCCGTGGTCGCCGCGACGCTCGCGATCGCCAACGGCAACACGCTGCGCGACGCCGAGCGTGAATCCGTGCGCTCGCAGGCATCCATCGTTGCAATGGACGTCGCCGCCGCCGTCAGCTTCCAGGACACCGCGGCCTGTGACGACACACTCACCGCGCTCGTCGCACAGCCCAACATCACCGGCGCGACCGTCTTCCTGACCGACGGGGCGCCCTTCAGCAGGCAGCACACCGCCGGCCGCAGCGCCGACAAGCTC
>JAKSBB010000148.1 GCA_022361315.1 Desulfobacterales bacterium | reverse complement strand
TTGATATTTAATCTGGGCGGTGGGTTCGGGGTGCTGAAAAAACATGGAATTATTTTCGGTGGACGGCTTGCATTCAAGATTAAAGATTACATAGACTGCCGGTTTATACGGCGGTTTCAGGCCATAGAAAAGAACTTGTAACAAAGGCGGAACCATGAGCAAATCCGTGAAAACCAAGCTGATTATTGTCGCGGGAATTCTAGTGCTGATTGCCGTATTCTTTCTGTTTGACCTGGACCGGTACCTTTCGCTTTCCACATTGAAAAGCGAACTGGACAACCTCAGGGACTTTTACCGGGACAATAAAGTAACCAGTATTGCCGTCTATATGATCGGCTATATCCTCATGGTTTCCCTGTCTCTGCCCGGCGCCACTGTGGCCACCCTTGCCGGTGGTGCCGTATTCGGTCTGTGGACAGGTCTGGTTGTGGTCTCCTTTGCATCCACCATCGGGGCCACCCTGGCGTTTCTGGTGTCCCGGTACATGTTCCGTGACTGGGTGCAGACCAAATTTTCCTCAAAGATAAACACCATAAACGAAGGCATTGAAAAAGAGGGGGGCTTTTACCTCTTTACCCTTCGTCTGGTCCCGGCCTTTCCTTTCTTTATGATCAACCTGGTCATGGGGCTCACCCCGATTACCACCCGTTTGTTTTATCTGGTGTCACAGGTGGGAATGCTGCCCGGCACCTTTGTCTATGTCAATGCAGGCACCAGTCTCGGGAAGATTGACTCCCTTGCCGGGATTTTGTCACCGGGCCTGATTTTTTCCTTTGCCCTGCTGGGGATCTTTCCCCTGGTGGCCAAGAAAGCCATTGAGATCGTCCGGGCCAGAAAGGTTTACGCCGAATGGAAGCGGCCTGAGACATTCGATTACAATATGGTGGTCATCGGTGCCGGTTCCGGTGGCCTGGTTTCTGCCTACATTGCTGCGGCGGTGAAGGCCAAGGTTGTCCTCATTGAGGAGCATAAGATGGGCGGCGACTGCCTGAATACGGGCTGCGTGCCTTCCAAGTCTCTGGTGGCATCGGCCCGGCTACTGGCCCAGGCCTCCCGGGCAACGGATTTCGGACTGACATCCGTCAAAGTTGAATTTGATTTTGCAGATATCATGGAACGGGTTCAAAACAAGATTCGGGCCATAGAGCCCCACGATTCGGTGGAGCGGTATACCCAACTCGGGGTGGAGTGTGTCCGGGGCAGGGGAGAGATACTTTCGCCGTTTGAAGTAC
>JAKSBB010001050.1 GCA_022361315.1 Desulfobacterales bacterium | reverse complement strand
GATCATCACCGGGACCTCCGCCACAAGACGCTTTTCTGAATGCTTCGGTATCCCCGGACACGCTCAAATCCATGATGGCGTCGGCCTTGTGATCAACAGCCAGCTTTGCCTTGTTCATTTCGGAATCAAAGGAGCAGACATCCTTTGACACCCCGAGGTTGACATTGATCTTTGTTTTCATCCCCCGGCCGACACCGGCCGCCTTGATGGAAAAGTGATTCTTATTTGCCGGTATGGCGATGGACCCGTCGGCAAGCCCGGCCATCAGATCGTCCTGTGAAATTGCCTCGTCCGCCAGAACCTGTTCCATCTGGGGGGTCAGAATGCCCTTGCGGGCCGCATCCATCTGTGTGGTGTATGTGTTTGTCACAATACCTCTCCTGCTATACGGTTGCTGTACGTTTAATTTCCTGAATTCGTTCCTTGATATTTTCGGCACCGATGATCTCCGTCACCAGGCAGATGGTGGAAGCACCGCGCTTCGCAACTTCTTTGATGTTGTGCCGCTTGATGCCGCCGATGGCCACAAAGGGTATGGTGTGGTTTGCAGCTACGTGTTCCAGATATTCAAACCCGACGGCATCGCAGACATCCTCTTTGGTTTGGGTGGTGAATATGGGCCCCACCCCGATATAATCCGCACCCTCTGCCACAGCCCGGGCAGCCTGCTCCGGAGAATGGGTGGAGCATCCCACCATCAGTTCGGGGGCCAGGCGTTTTACCTCTGTCACCGGCAGGTCTTCCTGGCCCACATGGACACCGTCCGCATCCACCAGCAGGGCAATGTCCAGAAAATCATTCACAATAAAGGGGACACCGGCATCCGCCGTAATTTTCCGGATTTCCCGGCACTCGGCCAGCATATCAGCCCGGTCCTTTTTATGGGCCTTTTCCCGGTATTGAAGGACATCGATCCCCCCATCCACCAAAAGCTGCGCCGTTTCCACATTGGAGCGGCCAAGGGAAAACGCTTCCCCCAAAATCCCGTAAATACCCTTGGGTAATTGTGTTGTCGTCATTTCTTACCTCATTACATTTGTTCGACCAGATCAAGAACAATTCCCGCCATCATGGCCGCAATCATCCCCACCTTCGGGGGAAACAATTCACCATCGTCAAGACCTGTGACAAAATCCCCCACGATATGGCAACCGGCAATCTGCCGGACAATGACCCCTGACATGTCCCTTCCGGCAATACCCGATGCGCAAACCAACGGGATACCGGCGGCGGACATCTCCTCCACCAGGATTTTTTTTGCGGCCGCGTTGTCAAAGCCTTCCACCACAAGACAGCAGTCCCCGAAGATATCCAGGCTGTCTCCGGGGGTGAGGCGGTGGTGAACCACCTCAACGTCCATTGCAGGATAAATCTGCCTTAAATTGTCTCTCAGGCATTTGACCTTAGGACGCCCCACCTGGGCGGCACCGTAGAATTGCCGGTTCAGGTTGGAAGTTTCCACCCGGTCAAAATCCACCACCCGAATGTGCTTCACATCGGCCTGGGCCAGGTAACGGGCCACGTTGGAACCGATGCCTCCGGCCCCTGCAATACCGATCTTACCGATTTTTCCGGTCGTACCATTTGTTTTCATCAGAATAACTCCCAATCTTTGAATACGGGCTGATACCCCTTGTCCCGGATCATCTGCGTGATCTCGGCCACGCTCCGGGTATCCGTGATTTCAAACTGCACCGTGGTGTCCGGATTGGTTCCGCCGGGGGCGATGCTGTCCGGATTCCGCACCGTGTATCCCCCCACATCGGTTTTGGACCCGGCGGAGTACCGGGTGGCTCCGAGATGAATGAGGTGGTCCCGGAATTGAGCGGACTCCCTGGTGGATACCGTGATTCCCAGGCGGGGCATGAACAGACGCCAGGCCAGCATGGTCTGGACAAAACCGGCATCCGAAAGCAGATGCCGCGGGGCTATGGCCCCCTCCGCCTGCCGCATCCGGGGCAGGGACAGGGAAACTTCCACATCCGGGAACTCCCGCTCCAGAAACCTGGCGTGAAGGCCTGCCATGAAGGCTTCGGCACGGGGTTCGCCAAGGCCGAACAGGGTGCCGATATTCAGGGCCCGGAAACCGGCCCTGGCTCCCCGTTCAGGTGTCAGCAGCCGGAAGGCGTAATCCGATTTTGGCCCCCTGGGGTGTACCTCCCGGTAAAGCTCCTGGTCATAGGCTTCCTGATAAACGGTGAGGGAGTCCGCACCGGCCGCCCGCAATCGGCGGTAATCCGCCTCTTCCATGGGAAACATCTCCAGAGCCACGGACGGAAAGTGACGGGTGAGCACCTTCACCGCGTCCTCCAGGTAGCTGATCGGTGTTTTTGCCGGCGCCTCACCGGTGAGCACCAGGATATGACGGATTCCCAGGTCTGCGATGGCCTGTCCTTCCGCATCGATTTCTTCCAGCGTCAGCTTTGTCCGGGGAAAATCCGTTTTTGCATTGAACCCGCAGTAGGTGCAGTGGTTGGCACAATAATCCGAAATATAGATGGGAGCGTAAAGCCCGATGGTTCGGCCGAAGTACTGGAGGGTCAATTGCCGGGCCACCTGCGCCATGGGCTCCAGGTAATCGACTGCCGCCGGCGACAACAGGTTCAGCAGGTCATGGACGTCCAGGCGGTTAATATCCCCGGCTTTGGACAGGCTTGCTTCCACATCTCCAGGGGTTACGCTTCCAAAGTACCCCGGGAAGTCGAATTCCCGGTATTGGTTTGCCAGCTTTAAGAAAGACATCATGCCCCCCTCAAGAACCCGGTGAGGGGAGAGGAGGCTTCGGCTGTGGCTT
>JAKSBB010000032.1 GCA_022361315.1 Desulfobacterales bacterium | reverse complement strand
CTGTTGGAACCTGACGGATCGTTGAACATGATCCCGTCCACCAGGATCAGGGTGTTTTTGGAGTCTGCACCACGGACAAATACCGACGACTGGGTGCCCAGTCCGCCGTTGGCTGCAATGTCGATGCCCGGCACACCCTTGAGTACTTCTTCAACTGTGGGAAGTTGTTTGGCTTCGATATCCTCGGCCGTGATCACCGTAACCGAAGCCCCGCCGATCCTGCCCAGTGAAGATTCGCTCCGTGTGGCCGTAACCACGACGTCATCCAGTTGTTCTGTGGTTGCAGTATTTTCCTTCTCGGCTGTTTCGTCGGCCAATAACGGTGCCGGCGCTGCAGCCAGGGCAGTAATAGCCAATACTGCCCAAATCCAATGTTTCATCTTTTTGCCCTCCTAAAAAATTTAGTGATAAATAAACCTTTCAGGGTCCGGGCATACCCAAATGGGCAGAAACTAAAAAACCCGGACCGTATATAACGATCCGGGGATTTCCCATAACTATCCGATAGGATCCTGCGCACCTTTCCCTGTCCACGAGAAATATGGCGTTTGTTCAAGGCAGGTCTTCTGACTCTCGGGTCATCCTAATTGCTGCCCCTTCCCGGCAATTTCGCCAGTGGTTAATAGCAGCGTTCGTCTCCGATCACAGCGGCGGGCCCGTTCCCGATTCTCACGGGATTCCCTTTATCCGACCGGTATCCGCCGGTTCGGACATCGCGTTTTTACACGCACCTTAAGCAATTGTTCAGCCGTGTTACTAATCACTTGCAATGGTAGATGTCAATAGAAATATGAGAAGTCTCTGGGGATTTGTCACACCTGCAATAGACGCATTCTCAGCGGGAATATAGGGGAACGCGGCTTTGCGGTACGGCACAATTACCTTGACTTTTGGCATCGCTTTTTGTAGCACAAAAGTAATTTATCCGGTGCCGAAAGGCGTAAAAGGGAATTCCGTGCAATTCGGAAACGGGCCCGCCGCTGTAACCGGGGACAACTGCTGCAGAACGCCACTGTTCGATGTGAGAAAAAAAGGTGAACGGGAAGGCGCAGCATGAGGTTGATCCGGAAGTCAGAAGACCGGCCTGGTAAATCATACGCATACTGTGACACGGCATCGCAGCAATGCTGACAGATCTATTGGATAAAAAAGGGATATCCCCGGATCGTAATACTTTTATTTACGGTTCGGGGTTTTTTTATTTTGACTTATCCGGCAGTGCCGGCTGCCGAAAGTTCCCTGGTATCAAATGCTGCTGAAGCGAAAGGCAGGAAAATGATGCAGAATACCTTAAGTACACGGAATGTAGCTGTCGGGTACGGCAGTGACGTTGTCTTAGAAGATCTAAGCTTTAATTTTCAGCCCGGAGAACTGGTGTCTCTGATAGGACCGGCCGGATCGGGCAAAACAACATTTTTGAGAAGCCTTTGCCGCCAATTACCGCTTCTGGGTGGGGAAATTCGGCTCCTCGGCAAGCCCCTGGGATTATATTCTGCCGGAGAATTGTCTGAACGTATGGCTGTTGTCCATCCACCGGGTCACATGCCCCCGCTCTTCCAGGTCTATGAATTCGTGGCCATGGGGCGGTTCCCGAATACCACATGGAGCGGCCGGTTGAACGATGCGGATGACCGCGCCGTTATAAGTGCCCTCGAGCAGGTCGGAACGGCGCATCTGGCCTATAGGGATCTGGACACACTGACGGATGTTGAGACGCTTAAAATATGTATTGCACGAGCCATGGCCGGAAATCCTGAAATCATTCTCATGGATGAGCCGCTGGCCGGCCTTGTTCAGGAAGACCGGTGTGAAATTATGTCTCTTTTGTCAAAATTGTGCCAGAACAGGAGGATACTGATTATCGTATCACATTGTGAACCGGTGCCGGTTGCTGAAGGCCATGGGCGAGTTGTCTCCATCGGAAAGGCGGCCCCTTGTTCACGCCGGGGGGCTGAGGAACACCATGATATGCCGGTGGTTTTCGGATGGCAGACCGATGCCGGGAAAAAACATCTGATGGTAACCCCCCGCCGTGAAAAGGTATTTGTAGTCGCCGGCATGGGCAGCGGCACGACACTTTACCGTGACCTGGCGAGGCGGGGATTTGATATTTCCACGGGTATTCTGATGGAGGATGACATGGATTGTGTGGTGGCGCGTTCCATTGGGGCGGCCTGTCATATTCAGGCGGACCCCCGTCATGTGTCACATATGCTTGCCTTCGAAGCCATGATTGCGGTTGAACGCTGTGATATGGTTGTGGATACGGGATTTCATTTCACTTCGGGAAATCGAATGAATCAGGATCTGCTGGAACGTGCCCTGGCATTGGGTAAGCCGGTATTTGCCATAAATCGCGGTGCGCCACGCCCCGAATACAGATCTCAGTTGCGGTTGATCCGGACAAGCCACAGTGAAGCTGCACTGGTGGAGATGATGGAACGGCAGATATTACAGACCGGGGATAAATCCGCCTGAGATGCGTAGAAACAGATGTGCAGGATGCGGGGACCGTAATTTGGGTGATGATCGTTCGATTCTGCATGACAAGTGTCTGAAGTCCTGGTATCTTGTCTCATTTTGCGGACCGTCCGTTACACGGTCTTGGAATGGAAATAAAAATACGGAGAATAAATTGAGCATATCCAGAAAATTGACACCGGTATTGATACTGCTGATTGCCCTGATGTTTACGGCAAGCACCTTTGACACGGCAGACGCCCGTTCAAAGAAAGGCGGCAGAAAATTTAAATCCCCAACAAAACAGACCCAGCAGACCACCCAGGGCACGTCCCAGGTGCAGCAGAAGCGCAAGAGCGGCGGCTTTATGCGCGGTCTTGCCGGCGGCCTTCTTGGGGGGGCTATCGGCGCCTTTCTCTTCGGTTCCCTTATGGGGGGCGAAGGCATGGGAATTCTGCCCATCCTGCTCTTTGCAGGCATCGGGTTTTTCCTGTTCCGTAGGTTTACCAGGGCGAAGCAGAATCCGGGGGCCGGGCCGGGAGGCTTTGGTGGTGCCGGACCTGCACCGGGCTTCGGTGCACCCGGACCCAAGACCCTGGACCAGGGACTGAACGAAATCCGCAGCACAGACCCCATGTTTGATCCGAAAGCCTTTCTGGAAACGGCTTCAGACTGCTTCTTCCAGGTTCAGGCCGGCTGGATGCGGCGGGATCTGTCTTCCTATCGTAACCTGCTGGGGGACCAGCTGGCGGCGGAATATGCCGAAGAATTTGCCCGGATGGAAGAAAAGGGCATCATCAACAAGCTGGAATCCATCGCCATCCGCACCGTGGATATGACGGATGCCGGCAGCACCGGCAGTGAGGATTTTGTGACGGTGCTGTTCAAGGCAAACCTTCTGGACTATACCGTGGATGAACACACCGGGGAGGTGGTGGAAGGTTCCGATACTCAGCCTGTGAAGTTTGAAGAGGAGTGGACCTTTGCCCGTCCCGTGGGAACCCACAACTGGCGGCTGGAAGGCATTGACGTCGTTAAAGGATAACCCGCGGTTATCCGTATAAACCAATGATAATTACGGACCCGGCTCTATGCGGTGCGGGTCCGTAATTTTCCATAGCTGAACATATTTTTGAATCCGGCGTTTTTCTTTTTCGGCTTATCTCATAATCTTTAAAATTTTAAGGAATCGTTTTCTTATGAAAAAAGGGTTGCTGATGGTATTCACCGGTGACGGTAAAGGCAAAACCACAGCTGCGTTGGGAATGGCGATGCGCAGCGCCGGGCATGGACTCAGGGTCTGTGTGATTCAGTTTATAAAGGGGAGTTGGAAATATGGAGAACTTGAAGCTGTAAAGCGGTTTGATACGGAAATTGATTTCCACGTCATGGGAAGGGGCTTCACCTTTAAATCAGATGATCTGGAAAAGGACAGGGCATTGGCCCGTGAGGCGTGGGACCACGCACAGCAAGCCATGTATAGCGGGAAGTATCATTTAGTGGTTCTGGATGAATTCACATACCTGCTCAACTACGGCATGATTGACCCGGAAGAGGCCCTGGATGTACTGGCAGGGAAACCGGAAAAACTTCATGTGGCGGTTACCGGCAGATCCGCCCCGGATTCCCTCATTTCTGCGGCAGATCTGGTGACGGAAATGCGGGTGATAAAACACCCTTACAAAGCGCAGGGGATTAAGGCCCAAAAGGGTATCGAATTTTAGACCACATGTATTGAGGCTATACATGTATTAAGGCTATAAACGACCGGCTCGCCGCTATAACCGGATAATGAGTCCGCATTTTAACCCCCTACGGCTTCACCTCCAGCGCCTCCCTGATTACCCGGGCCAGTTCCTTTCTTTTGACAGGCTTGGAAAGAATATGCCTGGCGCCGATTTTTTCGATGATATCCCGGGATAATTTTTCATGGTATCCGGAATTCAGAATGATGGGAATGTCCGGACGGATATCCAGCATTTTCCAAATCAGTTTATCTCCTGGGATATGAGGCATGGCAAAGTCTGTGATCACCAGGTCGAAATTGTCAAACTCTCTGGCAAAGGTGTCCAAGGCCGTTTTGCTGTTGGCAAAAGCGGTGACCTGATATCCCAATTGCTCCAACATCATTTTTACCATGGTTACAATGCTTTCTTCATCGTCCACCAGGAGGATATGCGCTGTTCCTCCGGTGATCTCAGGTTCTGAAACATCACCGGATTCTTGAGATACATTCTTTTCCAGGGGGAAGCAGACCGTGAATTCGGTGCCCTGTCCGGGCGTACTCTTGACCTGAATGCTGCCCTTCATCTGTTTGACTATGCCGTGAACCACAGAGAGCCCCATCCCGGTGCCCTTACCTTCCCTTTTTGTGGTGAAAAAAGGATCGAAGATATTGTTCATCAACTCTTTTTTGATGCCCGTGCCGGTATCCCGTACGGATAAACAGGCATAGGTACCGGCTGCCATATCCAGGTGAGTGGCATCCGATGTGTTGAACGCCTTTTCCCTGAGATGGACGGTCAGCAGGCCGCCGTCTTTTTCCATGGCATGATAGGCGTTGGTGGCAAGATTCATGAAGATCTGATGGATTTGAGTGGGATCCGCCTTTATCTGTCCGCACCCCGGCCGGATATCCTGTTTGATTTCAATGGTGGCGGGGATGGTGGATCTGATCAGCTTCAGGGCCTCTTTCAGGATCGGCTGAATATGAATCACTTCCATATCACTTTTTTCCTGACGGGCGAAGGTGAGGATCTGGCGAACCAGATCCCTGGCCCTCAGGGCACCGGAATAGATCTGCTGCAGCCCGTTTTTCAGCCTGCTGCCTTCCGGTGCGTCATCCATCAGAATTTCTGCATTCCCCAAAATCGGAAAGAGGATATTGTTGAAGTCATGGGCAATGCCCCCGGCCAGGGTGCCGATGGATTCCATTTTCTGGGCCTGTTCGAGTTTGGTGGCGTAGGTGTTGATGGTTCGGGCAATACGCCTTGAAATCATGAAAAAAATGGAACTCATGACAATGATGATCAACAGCGTAATACCCATGGACAGCCGGATATCTTTAGCGATTCGTTGTTCGATACCCGCTTCAATTCCGGCCAGTTCCGTTTCTAAGTCCTCATAGTAAAATCCGCTGCCGATGGTCCAGTTCCAGGTATCGTCATAGTAAAAGAACGAGGTCTTTTTAACCTCCTGACCATGTTGGGGAGAGGGATGCCAATAACTGACGAATCCTTCGCCATGATCCCGAAGACGTTGCAGGACGTCTTTTCTGAAGTAATTTCCCTTGCTGTCCCGGTCCGTATCAAACAAGGGCTGATCGGGCCGGTGGACGGGGTTGCCGCTCAGGATTAATGAGGCATAGGGTTTTCCGTCTCCCCCGGTCAGGTTGTACATCTTTTTAATAAAGAGATAATCATTGCCCTGGGTATAAAGTGCCTTCAGACGTTTCAGGACGTGTTTTTGCAGGCGTTTGTCCATGTCATCAAGGTATTCACCGGTTCCGATCAGCCAGTTGAACGGTTTAAAATACCGGATATAAACCTGCTTTGGAAACTCCTTGTCCGGTTCTGCCGGTTTTGAAAAGTAGATGGTCTGAAAGGCGCCGTCGCTTCTGGACAGCAGTTGCTTTTGCTCGGCAAGCACAGGGGTGCCGTGGAGATCTTTGTGTTTGCTCATGGAATACCCCACCAGCTTGTCCAGCTTGTGGATAATGATTTTTTCGGTATTCATGTCCACGGCAAAGAAATAGCCGTCGGGGTGGTCAAACACAG
>JAKSBB010000411.1 GCA_022361315.1 Desulfobacterales bacterium | reverse complement strand
GGGGCGCACAGCACGGCTGCATTATTGCGTATTCAATGACTACCATGGGAAAGCTCTGGATATTGGCCGATACGTTCTGGATAAACTTCTCCACATGGCAAGGTACAAGGATGAGGGCTACATAATTGATTTACTCATTGGCTATGTGCCGGCCTGGAATGAAAAGGCCATAAATTTCTCCCTGAAATGCGGCGGCAAAACGAACGGCACTGTTCCCATGGCCATATGGAATGATCGGACGCAGCAGAGCGAAGACGCTGTCTTCATTTTTTACACGAGAGAGGAGGGATAGATCATGGGTGGCGGTGGAGACAATAGTGCATCATCCGGAGAGAATTATGACAAGGAATATAACGCCCGGATAGCCTCAGTTGCAGAGCGCGAAACGGACATGGCAGAGGGTATCTATGATTTTTATATTTCAGATTATCAACCCATGGAAAAGGCTCAGATTGCCGCCAACCTGGAAATGATTCCTTCTGAAACTGCACTGAGTATAGCGCAAAATGAGGCGAACCTTTCTCTTCTTGATGGACAGACTGATTTGGCAAAATCCCAGACCGAATCTTCTCTGTCTCTGTTACCCGGTCAAACCAGGCTGACTCAGAAGCAGATTGATGACCAGTTGACCTCCATGAATGAAAGGGCCCCGGTTCGGACCAAGTTCTATCAGGAATCACTTGACGGGGTTGACGTTGAATCAAAGGCAAACAAGGCCGCTGCCGATGTGGCACAGGCGTTTGCCGGCTCCACAGATGCAATGAATCGGGATCTGGCCAGAATGGGTGTGAACCCGAATTCCGGACGGTTTACATCAACAGCTACTTCGAAGGCATTGGAGCGTGCCAAGCTCATTGGTTCAGCAAAGACCCAGGCACGGGATAATGCCGAAAAAGAGAATTACACCAGATTAACAACAGCAATGGGAACGGCTTGAAATGTATAAAGTTGAAAATCCAGTAAATAAAGCAATGCAGGGAATGGGGCGAGCGGGAAGTGCCTATGGTTCAATGATGAGGAATATACCTCAGCCTGAAAGACCTGGCCCTAGCATTGGGGGTGGGTTGATGGCGGGAATGGGTGGGGCGATGGCCGGAGGTCAGCTTGGAATGATGATGGCCGGGTCTGGAGCAACTGCAGGTGGGGCTGCAGCTGGGGCTGCAGCTGGG
>JAKSBB010000517.1 GCA_022361315.1 Desulfobacterales bacterium | reverse complement strand
CTGACTGATACAGGGGCAGACGGGATTGAAGCCGATCGAAGGGATAAACTGGCCGGCGCCCAACAGGCAACATTGGCAGATGTGTCAGGAGATATGAAATGAATTGGATTAAAGCCTTTGCGAAAAACCCGGTATTTGCCAACCTGGCCATGGTAGTCTTTCTCATGGCAGGGCTCCTGGCCGGCTCGGTCATGGTGCGTGAAGACATGCCGGAGATGGACCTGGATACCATCGTGATCAGCGTTTCCTACCCCGGTGCAGACCCGGAGGAGGTGGAGGAAGGTGTTGTCCGGAAAGTGGAGGATGCCATAGACGGGCTTGAAGGTATTGACGAGTATTCGTCAACCGCTTCGGAAGGCTCCGCTGCCACAACCATCACCGTCACCGACGGCTACGATGCAGACCGCCTCCTTGACCGCGTCAGGAACGAGGTGGACAGCATCAACTCCTTTCCGGATGATGCGGAAACGCCCTCGGTGGTCCGCCCCTCCATCCAGAAAGCGGTGATCGGGCTGGGATTGGTGAGTGATATGGACGAAGCCCGGCTCAAAGAGTGGGCGGATACCGTCCAGAAGGAGGTCATGCGGCTGCCCGGCGTCAGCCAGGTGAACCTGTCCGGCACCCGGGCCTATGAGATTTCCGTGGAGATCTCCCAGGACACCCTTCGCAAGTACGGCCTCAGTATCCGGGATGTGGCCGACATTATCACGGAAAACAGCCTGAACCAGTCCGGAGGTACCTTGAGAACCTCTGCCGAGGATATCCGGTTGCGGACCATCGGCCGGAAATACACGGGACAGGAACTGGGCAGCGTAAAGATCATTTCCGAAGCCGACGGGCGCACCCTCTACCTTCGGGATATCGCCGATATAAAAGACCGCTTTACCCAGGATAATCTGTCCATCCGGGCCAATGGCCGGCCTGCGGTGCTGCTCAATGTCCTGGCCGGGGAAGAGGATACCATCCGTATCGCAGACCAGGTGCGGGCATACCAGGAGGAAACCAATGAAACACTGCCGGAAGGATCAGAGATTCTCATTTTGTCAGACAATACTGAAAGTACCCGCTCCAATCTTTCCACCCTGTATTCCAATGCTGCTATGGGGCTTGTGCTGGTATTTATTCTCCTCTGGCTGTTTATGGATACTAAGGTCTCATTCTGGGCAGGCATGGGCATTCCTATATCGCTGCTGGGGGGCCTGGCCATCGTCCATTTTTCTGGAATCTCCCTTAATAAGATTACCCTTTTCGGTCTGATCATGGTGCTGGGCATCGTTGCCGATGATGCCATCGTCGTGGGGGAGTCCATCTACTATCATCGCAAAAACGGGGAAGCCCCTCTGGATGCCGTTGTAAAAGGTGTGTCGGAGGTCGGGCTGCCGGTTCTGGCCGCCATATTTACAACCGTAGTGGCCTTTTTTCCCCTGTACCATATTGACGGAATGATGGGGAAGTTCATTGTTGCCCTGCCCACGGCCGTCATCGCCTGCCTGCTGGTGTCACTGGTGGAGTGTATGGTGATGCTGCCGGCCCATCTATCGACCCTTTCCGACGTCAACGAGAGCCCAAGAAAAGAGAACCCCGTCAAGGCTATGATTCGTCGCTTCCATGACCGCAGCGTTGCGGGAATGGAATATACGGCCCAAAAGCTTTATCTTCCCCTGCTCAAGACCTGTGTCCGGAACCGGTACCTCTTTGCAAGCCTCTGCCTCACCGCACTGCTTCTATGTGCGGGGCTTGTATCCGGCGGATTCATCAAGTTCAACGTTTTTCCGAAACAGGCCTCGGACATCATTGTGGCAACGGTGAAGTTTCCGGAAGGAACCCCATTTGCCGTGACTGAAGCTGCGGTGAGCCGGCTTGAAACCGCTGCCCGGGAGGCCGCTGCATCATTTGATACCCTTTCCGGTGAGGCGTTGATTGAAAACACCCTTGCAACGGTGGGACAGGGGGCCGGCGGCACCGAAGGCCGCTCCGACAACGCCTCACCCCATAAAGGCGGCGTCCGTGTTTCCCTGATCGATCCCGGCGACAGCGGGATTCACTCCGATGCGTTCATTACGGCCTGGGAAGCCGCAACCGGGACCATTGCCGGCACCCAGTCCCTGGATTTTACCGCCTCCAAAAGCGGCCCTCCGGGGGCCCCTGTGGAAATCTGCCTCCAGGGACAAAGCCTTACCCAGATGTCCGATGCTGCGGACCGGATCATGGCAAAACTCAATACCATAGACGGGGTTTCCCAGGTCCATTCCGACAATGCGCCGGGAAAAAACGAACTCAAGTTTACCATGCGTCCCGAAGCGGAGTATTTGGGGATCAGCCTGTCCGATCTGGCTACCCAGGTTTACAACGCCTACTACGGGGCAGAAGCCCTGGAAATTCAGCGGGACAATGATGAAGTGGAGGTCTACGTCAGGCTGTCGGAAGCGGAACGTGCCACCCGGGATTCCATCGGAGAGCTCCTGATTAAAACCGATGACGATGCCTGGATCCCTCTGGAAACCATTGCTAAGTTCTCCCTGGAACCCGGATATTCCACCATCACCCGTAAGGACGGCGTCCGCCAGATCATGGTGTCGGCCAAAGTGGATACGGCAAAAGTGGTTGCCGGTGAAGTGATCGGCGAACTCAACCGCAGTGTGTTTCAAGAGATCAAAAGGGACTACCCCGAAATGCGCATGGTTCTAGAAGGGGATGCCAAGCGGTCTTCGGAATCCTTCGGCAGCCTCTATATTTGGATTCCCATTTCCATTATGGGCATGTACGCCATCATCGCCACCATGTTCCGTTCCTACGTCCAGCCTTTCCTCATCCTTATTACCATTCCCTTCGGGCTGGTGGGTGCGGTCCTGG
>JAKSBB010000015.1 GCA_022361315.1 Desulfobacterales bacterium | reverse complement strand
ATGATGGCAGGGTGATGAATTCAAAAATAGATAAAGTGTTCAACGCTGCCGAGGACATGGGATTTGCCATGATTGCAGATACAACCATGGAAATTATTCATTTATAGCAGGAAATTGCCCTATAAATTTTGATTGGGCTCCCGGTCGGTCTTCAGCTTTTTCCGGGTTTTACGTTTCCGCCGCATCTTCTGTTTTTTCAGCCGGGCAATCCGGGCCGCCTCTTTGTCAGGCACCCCCTCTTTTCCAGCCTCAATCTTTTCCACAAGACTTCGCAATGCAATAAACCGGTTCAGATGCTGGGACCTATGTTTTCCCACCTTTACGGACAAACCTGTGGGGCCGTGGTGAAGAAATACCGCAGAGGCACTTTTGTTTACCTTTTGTCCGCCTCTCCCGGACGCTTTAATAAATTTTTCAGTGATATCTGCCTTTGAAATTCCAAGGTCAGCCATCTTTTGTTCAAGCGCCTTAATTTTTTTTTGGTCCGGTCCCAAATTTTCCCTATGTCATTAGAGGATTGTCAGAGAATTCATGAAACGAAGTTCATAATTTCCCTATCTTTAACAAATAACTATCTAAAAATAAAACCAAAATCACAGGATAATCTTTACATTAGTGCAATTCTTTACTAACCTGAATTCATAGTTAACCCATGGGGCACCCGCCTCACATGAAAAGGAAGTCCTGATGACATCCTACGGCCGAGATCACATATATCCGGCCGCCCAAGCCGGCAGCCGTATTCAGAAGCACTATGAATCGCCTGCGACTCATCAATTATCCCAGGGCCCAATAACTTCCAAATTCCAAAACCATGCCTTTGGTCTAGCCACTGTCAAACAGACCCGGACCATGAAAATCAACAACACTGCGGGGCGGGTAACAAAAAATCTTTTTGCTCAACGTTCCCGATCCAGTGATTTTGGTATCATATCCCGTCTTTTTTGTGCAGGGGTGGTACGGCAAAAAGCAGAAAAAGCCGCATCCCTGTTTCGTGTTCTTGAGGATACCATCCTATGTGAAACCCGCAGGGAAAATACCATCGTTGATATTTATTTTTCCTGGGAAGGCATGCTGGGTACCACTGTGGAAAAGGGACATGCGTCCTTTAATTACAGCCTTATGGCAGCCTATGGGGACACGCTGAAAATGTTGTCCCATTCAGACGCCATTAACCGCCTGGGAGCAAAAAACTGTAAAGGGCGGTCAAGTCTCAAAGACAATCGTATAAAGAAGAAGGGCACCCGGGTGACCTTCGTCGTTCACCGGGAGATCCGGTTAAACACCCCAGCCGAAGCAAACGCCATTTCAGAAATCCACTTTGAATCCCCGGAAAGCAACTTTTTTAAGATCATCACCCGGTAACCGCCCCCCTGCCCCCCTCCTGATGGGAAGGACCCCTTTACAGGGCGCTCATGATCCCCGTATACAGTGCACAAGCATCTGAGATCTGACTGAGTTTACAGTTTTCATCCACCATATGGGCCAGTTTGTATTCACCCGGCCCCAATCCGATGGTAGGGATGTCCATGGCTGTTGTGGTAACTGCATTGGTGCTGAAATCCCAATAGTCAAGTTCCGGGTCTTCTCCTGTGTATGCCCGGATGACATCGGCACAGGCGGAGAACAGGGGATGGTCCGTTGCAATTTCCCAGGCAGGATGAAAGGGATGATAAGAGATATCCAACCCGGTCCAGCTTTTTCTTTTGAGGTCGCCGATCTCCCAGGTTGCCTGTTTACCCTCGATAATGGCATCCATCTCCCGACGGACTGTTTCCAGGGTTTCTCCAACCGTCAGACGGCGGTCCAGGTAAACCTCGCACCCAAAGGGAACGGCATTGAGGGATTCGCTGGTACTGGAAATGTTAGAGGCCACAAGGGTACCTGTATTGCTCCCGGAAGCGGTCAATCCGGATGCGGTTTCATCAATGCGCCGGATAATATCCGCCATCTCGTATATGGCGTTCATCCCCTTTTCCGGAGCAGACCCATGAGCAGACACGCCTTGGGTCTTCACAGCGATTTGTGCTTTCCCTTTGTGGCCGGTGACCAGCCGGTTGTCCGAAGGTTCACAGATCACGGCATAGTCCGGGCGGATCCCCGTCTCCTCAAACATATGCTTCAGGTTTTCACCATCGCAGTCTTCCTCCATCACCGTACAGGAGACAATGATGGTTTTACCTTCCGTTATCCCCAGCCTTTTGGCAAGAGCGCCGGCGTAAACAGAGGCCGCAGCAGCGGATTTCATGTCAACGGAGCCGCGTCCGTATAGCCGCCCCTCCTCAATGACGCCTCCGAACGGATCATGCCGCCAGAGTGACGCATCACTGACAGCCACAGTGTCCACATGGGAATCGAACAATATGGTTTTTCCGCCGTTGCCAATCCGGCCCAACAGGTTGCCCATGGCATCGACGCGTACCTCATCGTATCCGAGCATCGTCATTTTTTCCTGCAACAGGCGAATAATATTCTCCTCTTCACCGGTATAACTCCGGGTTTTGACGAGTTCCCGTGTAAAGTCGATCAGATCCGTTTCAATTTCCTTAACTGCTGTTTTAATATTTTCCACTTTCACTTCCTTATTCTTCAATCCGGGCCACCGGCCGGTGTTGTTTCAACCGATCCAGGCTTTTTTGCCAGTTTATATGCAAGGTTTCCACTGCGCTCTGCAAATCTTTTTTCCGGATGGCCGTTAAGAGGGTTTTATGTTCCGCAACCGATGAGAAATCCTGAATCACACCTTTAAAGTATATGACCTCAAGCCTGCGGAACCTCAGCTTTAAATCACCGAGAATTCCGATCAGGTGGGGATTTCCTGAGCGTGAAATAATTATATCGTGAAACTCTTTATCCGCCTGTGAGGCTGTTACGGGATCATTGGCCTTCAACGCATTTTCAAGGGACTGGTTGGCCGATGTCATTGCCGCTATGTCTTCTGGGGTTATGGCCGGAATCGCTGCGGTCAGCGCCAATTGTTCCAGAGACTGGATGATGGGATAAATCATCTCCGGCTCTTCGGGTGGTATCTCCGCCACCCGTGTCCAGCGGTTGGCGGATGATTCAATCAAGCCTTTGTCTTCCAGACGGCGCAAGGCCTCTCTGACCGGGGTCCGGCTGACCCCCATATGAGAGGCCAGGGCCTTATCCACCACCTTTTCACCGGGGTGGAGGGTGCCGTCAACAATCCAGTCCAGCAGTGTGGTATAAACCGTATCCCGCATGGAAGGCCTGTCAATGGGTGTTTCTTTTATGGGCAGCGGCATGGGATTCCTTTCGGTATATCGTTCGTGAACTTGTATATATTGGATGTGATATATCGGTTTTTTGTGTATGTCAACCCATTTTCAGATCCCCCTCCGGCCACAGACATTGAGAAGTGGCCGGAGAAGACCTTCTATTCGAATTAAACTTAAGCCGCTTTGTTTTTCCGCTCTGCGATCTTCCGGGTGAGTTCGGGAATCACGCTGAACAGATCTCCCACATAGGTTTCATCCGCCATTTCGCAGATAGGAGCGTTCCTGTCCGAGTTCACGGCGATGATCCGCCCTGCCCCCATCACCCCGGCCATGTGCTGGATACTGCCGGAAACACCGCAGGCAATATAAAGGTCCGGCCGGACGGTTTTTCCGGTCTGCCCGATCTGATGCTCCCGGGATATCCAGCCGGCTTCCACGGCGGCCCGGGTGGCACCGACCCTGGCTCCTAGGACAGCGGCCAGTTCATCCAGCAGACCAAATCCTTCAGGT